>NZ_LT606949.1:1500000-1703354 GCF_900095215.1 Polynucleobacter necessarius
TTAATAAAAAAAGCAAGCCTCAAATTGCTTTGGCAGAGTTTCAGATTCCTGCTGACTCACCGAACATGATTGAGTCCAAGTCATTCAAGCTGTATCTCAACAGCCTCAACAGTGCACGCTTTGAGAATGAGAATGAAGTTAAAGAGCGACCCATCACAGACCTCTCGACCGTCTCTGGCAGCAAGATTACTGCCCGCATCAACCCAACGGAAACCATCTCTAAAAATGGGATGCAAGAAATGGGTGGGATTTTGATGGATCGACTAGATATTGAAATTGATCCCAGCCTACCAGCGGACTCAAGTCTGCTGGGCGTCAATGAATCTTTTGGTCCAATTGAGCAATGTCTGGTTTCTCACCTTCTCAAATCCAATTGCCCAGTTACTGGGCAGCCTGATTGGGCCAGCGTGCAAATTCGCTATCAAGGCAGACCCATCCTTGAAGAAGGTTTATTCCGCTACATGATTGGCTTTAGGCAAATTAGGAGAATTTCACGAACACTGTGTGGAAACTATATTTACCAACATCAAGCGTCAGTGCACACCAGAGAAGTTATCTGTGTATGCGCGCTACACACGTCGTGGCGGCTTGAACATTAATCCCTTTCGCACGGATCACAATTCTCCGTGGCCAGAAAACATTCGACACGCACGGCAGTAAACAATTTACGAAGCCAAAAGTAAGCAAATAAAAAACCCCTTGTAGGAATTCCTAGAATGGGTTTTTAGCGCTTAACTCACCAGCTAATGACCGGTGAGTTATTTCGCAATGCTTGAGGGTCTCTCAAAAAGGAATATCGTCATCCATAGCGCCTAGTGAGGCAGCGTTAGATGATGCTGGAGCAGACTGCTCAGCCGGCTTTGCGCGTGCATAGCTTTCGCCACCATCACCGCTTCCGCCTACTGGCTTACCACCGAGCATTTGCATTGTTTCCGCAACGATCTCTGTGGAATACTTTTCCTGGCCACTAGCATCAGTCCATTTACGTGTACGTAAACGACCTTCAACATAAACCTGTGAACCTTTTTTGAGGTACTGACCAGCGATTTCTGCAAGCTTGCCAAAGAATGCAACGCGATGCCATTCTGTGGTTTCTTTCATTTCACCAGTTTGTTTGTCTTTGTAGCGATCGGATGTTGCTACTGAAATATTTGTAACGGCGTCGCCGCTTGGCATATAACGTGTTTCTGGATCACGTCCTACGTTACCTACGATGATGACCTTATTTACCGAAGCCATGTTGTCTCCCGAAGAAAAATACTGCTGTTATTACTACTAAAAAATAAACTGCTCGCTTTTATTTAATCAATGAAGCTGCGGTTATGTCTTTGTGGCTACATCCTTTGATTCAGTTGCTCTTGTTGGTATTTCACCCATCGACCAAGCAATTATCATCCAGCAAATTAAGAGTGCCGCACCCATAACAAAGACCGATAAATCACCATGGCTATCCATCAAATAGCCACCAATAACTGCTCCTGAGAACAGGCCAATCGATTGGGTAGTGTTGTAAACACCCAATGCAGTACCCTTCGATTCTTTGGCAAAACGCGACACCAACGAAGGTTGCAAGGCTTCAAGCAAATTAAAACCTACAAAATAAATCAGTAATGCCGTTGCAATCATCATGACGGAATTTGCTTGAGTAAAGATTGATTCCGCAATCAACAATAAAACAATCGCAATTAACAAGACTGTTCTTAACTTTTGCCTCTTTTCACCGTAAATAATCGCGGGCGCCATGAAGACAAATGAGAGCAACACGACTGGAAGATAAATTTCCCAATGCGAAGAAAGTGGTAATCCTGCCTGCACTAGTAAACGCGGCACTACTAAGAACATCGCCACCTGTGTTGCATGCAATACAAACACACCTAGATTTAAACGCATCAACTCCGGACGGAAAAATACTTCCCTCAAAGAAGCTTGCTGAACTTTGGCTTCGAGTTTGCTTGTTGGCAAAACGTAATAAGCGACAAACATCGCAATCACGCCCAATACAGCCAGAACAACAAAAATTCCACCTAGGCTGATTGCGCGATAAATAGGGGCGGCAATCACCAGAGACAAGGCAAATGAGAGGGCGATACTACCGCCCACCAAAGCCATTGCTCGAGTGCGAACTTGCTCACGGGTTAAATCGGCCACCCAAGCTGAGATAGCAGCCGAAACCGCACCGGCACCCATAATTCCTCGACCAATCGCAATCCAAAGCAAATCATCCTTGGCAGCACAAATCAGGGCGCCAGCCACAAATAAGGAGAGCCCCCATAAAACGACTGGTGTACGCCCAATTCGGTCGGACAGGCGACCAAGGGGGATGTAAAAACAAGCCTGAACGATATTGAAGATTCCGAGGGTCAACCCCACCCAGAGCGCATGCTCGCCGCCGGGCAAACCCCGCGCATGAATACTAAAAATGGGTAATAGCAAGAACAGGCCGAGCATACGGAGGCCAAAAATGCCTGCTAAGGCCAGAGTGGAGCGAAGTTCAGAAGGATTCATGGGAAAGAGCTATATTAACAAGTTACGCTAAAAAATCATGAATAACGAAATCAAGATCCGCGGTGCCCGCACCCACAACCTCAAAAACATCAATCTAGACATCCCTAGGGAGAAATTAGTTGTCCTGACTGGTTTATCCGGTTCTGGCAAAAGCTCCTTAGCTTTTGACACACTCTATGCGGAAGGTCAACGCCGCTATGTTGAATCTCTTTCGGCCTATGCCCGCCAGTTCTTACAGCTGATGGAAAAGCCAGATGTCGACACGATTGAAGGGCTTTCTCCTGCGATTTCGATCGAACAAAAAGCAACTAGCCATAATCCACGTTCAACCGTCGGCACCGTTACTGAAATTCATGATTACTTGCGATTGTTATTCGCACGCGCTGGTACGCCGCATTGCCCTGATCACGACCTTCCATTAGAAGCGCAAAGCGTTTCACAAATGGTTGATACCGTGCTGTCGATGCCGAAAGATACCAAGTTAATGATTTTGGCTCCAGTAGTCAGTGAGCGTAAAGGCGAATTCGTCGACCTCTTTCAAGACTTGCAAGCGCAAGGCTTTGTGCGTTTCCGAGTACGCTCAGGTGGTGGCACCGCTAACACAGCTAAATCAGAAATTTTTGAAGTCGATCAATTACCCGCGATGAAGAAAAACGATAAGCATTCGATTGAGGTGGTGGTAGATCGTATTAAAGTGCGTCCTGATATTCAACAACGTTTAGCGGAATCTTTTGAAACTGCTCTACTCCTGGCAGACGGTAAGGCCATGATTGTGGATATGGATACTGGCAAAGAGATGATTTTCTCCAGCAAGTTTGCTTGCTCAGTGTGCTCCTACTCCCTACAAGAATTAGAGCCGCGCCTTTTCTCGTTTAATAACCCGATGGGTGCATGCCCCTCTTGTGATGGCCTAGGTCATCAGTCTTTCTTTGATCCAAAACGCATCGTTGCGCATCCCGATTTATCGCTGGCTTCTGGCGCTATCAAAGGGTGGGATCGTCGTAATCAGTTCTACTTCAAATTACTGCAAACCCTTGCCAAGCATGGAGGCTTTGACGTAGAGAAGCCTTTTGAATCACTTTCCAAGAAACAACAAGATCTGATTCTTTTGGGCTCTGGTGACGTCACCATTCCATTTGAATATATCAATGAGCGCGGCAAGAACAGTATTCGTGAACATTCATTTGAAGGTATCGTCGCCAACTTTGAAAGACGTTATCGCGAAACCGATTCCATGACAGTGCGTCAAGCACTCTCGCGCTATCAAAATGTGCAAACCTGCCCAGAATGTAACGGTAGCCGTTTGCGCAAAGAAGCTCGCTTTGTCAAAGTGGGTGAGAAAAAACAATCGCGTGCCATTTATGAAATCAGCGCCCTGCCACTAAAAGAAGCCAAAGAATATTTTGAAGCACTCGAACTCAAAGGCGCCAAGCGCGAAATTGCCGACAAGATCGTCAAAGAAATTAGCGCTCGCTTACGCTTCTTAAATGACGTAGGCCTGGATTACCTCTCTCTCGAGCGTAGTGCTGACACCCTGTCAGGCGGCGAAGCCCAGCGTATTCGCCTGGCAAGTCAAATTGGTTCTGGCTTAACTGGGGTGATGTACGTCTTAGATGAGCCTTCGATTGGACTACATCAACGCGATAATGATCGCTTAATCGGCACTCTCAAGCATCTACGCGATTTAGGGAACAGCGTTTTAGTGGTGGAGCACGATGAAGATATGATTCGCGCATCCGACTGGGTCATTGATATTGGCCCCGGTGCTGGAGTTCATGGTGGTGAAGTTGTAGCTCAAGGTACACCCGCGGAAGTGGAGGCAAATACCAAATCGTTAACTGGCGCCTATCTGGCTGGGCGCGAAGCAATCGCTGTTCCTGAAAAACGAATTCCAGTAAACGATCGCTTTTTAGAAATCATCGGCGCACGCGGCAATAATCTGCAATCTGTGCACGCCAAGATTCCAGTTGGATTGTTAACTTGTGTCACAGGGGTATCTGGCTCAGGTAAATCCACGTTAATTAACGACACCTTGCATCATGCGGTTGCTCAACATCTTTATGGTTCGAACGCCGAACCAGCAGCGCACGATGCCATCAAAGGCCTAGAGCACTTTGATAAAGTCATGAGCGTTGACCAATCCCCTATTGGCAGAACACCAAGATCCAACCCTGCAACCTACACGGGCCTCTTTACCCCTATCAGAGAGCTATTTGCTGGCGCTCCTGCCTCACGCGAGCGCGGCTATGAAGCGGGTCGCTTCTCTTTTAATGTCAAAGGCGGTCGCTGTGATTCTTGCGAGGGCGATGGCGTTCTCAAAGTCGAAATGCACTTCTTACCAGATGTGTATGTGCCCTGCGATGTTTGTCATGGCAAGCGCTACAACCGCGAAACCTTAGACATTCGCTACAAAGGCAAAAATATTCATGAAGTGCTGTCGATGACTATCGAACAAGCGCATAAATTCTTTGAGGCGGTTCCTGTAGTCAATCGCAAACTCAAAACACTACTGGATGTGGGTTTGGGTTACGTCAAGCTAGGACAAAGTGCAACTACCCTATCTGGTGGCGAAGCACAGCGCGTGAAGCTCTCACTTGAACTCTCTAAGCGCGATACGAACAAAACATTATACATCCTGGATGAGCCAACTACTGGCTTGCATTTCCATGACATTCAGCTCCTGTTAACCGTCATTCAAACGCTCAAGCAACAAGGTAACACGATTGTGATTATTGAGCACAACCTCGATGTCATTAAAACGGCTGACTGGATTATTGACTTAGGCCCTAAAGGCGGTGCTGGTGGCGGACAGATTATTGCTACCGGTACACCTGAAGAGGTTGCGAAGAATGAAGTGAGCTTTACTGGTCGCTACTTGGCACCATTGTTAACTCGTAAAGCACCGGCGCCCGTAGCCAGTAAAAAGAAAAAATAGTGTGGGCTAGCAATCTCGTATTGCGAGCTTTATCGATCTCAGATTAATTTGGCTTCAGCCAAATCGGTTGCCTCTGAATTACCTGAGATCACCAAGATGTCATTGGATTCCAGTCGCAAATCCAGAGTTGGCTCTAGCTTCACATAATCCGCATTACGACCTTTGCGACGCACCGCTTGAACATTAACGCCCTCTTTATCAAGGTCCAGCTCGCTCAAGGTTTTGCCGATTGCCTGTGAATGTGGCAACAAAGTAATCGCGTGTAAACGCCAGGACTCATTTGAGCCAAAGTCATCATCTGCAGCACCGCGGAAGTAGCCCCTTAACAAGCTATAGCGCTCCTCACGGGCGGTTGTGATCCGCCGCACCACCTTACGCATCGGCACACCCATAATGAGCAACACGTGTGAGGCAATCATCAGACTGCCCTCAATGAGTTCAGGCACGACTTCAGTAGCGCCAGCAGCTTGAAGCTTAGCGATATCTGCATCATCCCTAGTGCGGACCAAGACAGTCATCCCTGGGCGCAAGTGCTCCACCTGACGAAGTACTCGCATACTTGCTGCAGTATCTGCGTAAGTGATCACCACCGCTTTCGCTCTGGATAAACCAGCAGCCACCAAATAGTTTTCACAACTGGCATCGCCATAAACTACATTGTCACCAGCAGCGGCAGCTGCTTTAACCCGGTCAGGATCTAAATCTAATGCGATGTAGGGAATTTTTTCTTGATCTAGCATGCGCGCTAAACTTTGACCCGAGCGACCAAAACCACAAATGACAACGTGGTTTGCATTGCGAACACTCTTCGCGGCAACGCGAGTAAGTGCGAGCGATTGCAGTAACCATTCATTACTGGAGAAGCGCATCGCGATGCGATCGCTGTATTCAATGAGAAATGGCGCGCAGAACATGGAGATCAACATTGCGGCTAATACCGCTTGACTCAAAGTAGGGTCAACCAAATCCAGACCATCAATTTGATTCAGCAATACGAAACCGAATTCACCCGCCTGAGTCAAGCACAAGCCCGTTCTAATGGAGATCCCCGGGCTTGAGCCAAAGACCCTGGATAACAAGGCGATTAGGCTGAACTTAAAGGCCAGGGGGCCGACCAACAAGAGCAGAACCAGCACCCATTGGTCGCGAATGACATTGAAGTCGAGCAGCATACCAATCGTAATAAAGAACAGGCCAAGTAGAACATCGCGGAACGGTTTGACATCCTCTTCCACCTGATGACGATAAGGCGTTTCAGAGATCAACATGCCAGCCAAGAATGCGCCAAGCGCCAAGGACAATCCGAAGTGCTCAGTTAGACCCGCCATACCTAGAATGATCAACAAGAGGTTGAGCATGAATAGCTCTTGTGAGCGCAGTTTGGCAACCAACCTAAACCAATGACTCATCAAGCTTTGGCCAATAAAGAAAATCAATACCAAAGCAACAGTGATTTTGATCGATGCCGCGGTAAGCGCTACAAATAAGTCTGAAGGATTTTTTCCGAGCGAGGGCAGCAAGATCAATAAAAAGACCACTGCCAAATCTTGGAACAACAAAATACCCACGACATTGCGGCCATGCTCAGTTTCTAATTCAGCGCGATCCGAAATTAACTTCGTCACAATTGCGGTTGATGACATTGCCAGCGCTCCACCCAAGGCAATTGCGGCATGCCAAGAAAGGGGGTAAATCCAATTCATCACCAAGCTTGCCGGGATAGCCAACAACATGGTCAGAATGACTTGGCTACCGCCAAGACCAAATACGATCAATCGCATGGCCCGCAATTTATTCAGGTTAAATTCCAGGCCAATTGAGAACATCAAGAAAACGACGCCAAATTCAGCCAAATACTTGACTGTGGCTGAATCATTTGCCAGACCAAAGGCATGTGGGCCAATTAGGACACCAATAGCCAAATAGCCCAAAATAGGGGGCAAACCAAAATAGCGGAAAATAACCACTCCGGCCACACCCGAGGCCAGGAGAATGAGGGTTAATTGAAGGACTGACGGCATATATACTTACTCGATGATAGCTAAGAATCGTGAACGTACTCTAACGCTTGCGCGCGACACCCTCACTATTGAGGCTGCTGCACTGCAAACAATACGTGATCGCCTGGAAGGGGTCAATGCGGACGCCCTTATATTGGCGGTAGAACTGTTACATGGCTGCAAAGGCAGAATAGTCGTATCAGGCATCGGCAAGTCGGGTCATATTGCCCGGAAAATTGCCGCTACCTTCGCCTCTACCGGCTCCCCCGCCTTTTTTGTTCATCCCGCCGAAGCCAGTCATGGTGATTTAGGTATGGTCACTAGAGATGATGTATTTGTGGCGCTCTCTAACTCGGGCGAAACAGACGAGCTTCTCACTATTGTCCCCATAGTGAAGCGCACTGGCGCAAAACTGATTGCCCTTACTGGCGCACCGAATTCTTCTCTTGCCAAGCTCGCGGATGCTCATCTCGATACCAGCGTTGAAAAAGAAGCATGCCCTTTAAATCTGGCGCCCACCACCAGCACAACCGCAGCCCTTGCAATGGGTGACGCATTGGCAGTCGCCTTGTTAGACGCCCGAGGTTTTGAGGCTGCAGACTTTATTCGATCTCATCCTGGTGGCAGACTAGGACGCAAACAACTCATGAATGTGAGTGAAGTGATGCGCAGCCTTGCTGATACGCCGAAGATTTCCATCAATGCCTCGCTGCAAGATGCTCTATTGGAGATGACTGCAAAACGGATGGGTATGGTTGTTATCTTGGATGACAAAGAAAAAGTATTTGGCATATTGACTGATGGTGATTTACGTCGTCTTTTAGAAAAGACAACCAATCTTGGCGACATCAAACTCGCAAGCGCCACTACTGCTGACCCACGTACGATTCTAGCAGAGTTACTCGCTGAAGAAGCGATTGAAATGATGGAAAAACATCGCATCAATCATCTCGTCGTTACTGACGATAAAGGTCATTTGCTGGGCGCTTTAAATCTGCATGATTTATTCGCAGCCAAAGTGATTTAATTTTTTAGCAATCGAACTTTCTCATGCCTAGCACCTTTAATACTCATAACACCAACCCCCTAGCCCAATACCCACAAGCTTGGGATCGCGCTAGCAAAGTAAAAATCTTGGTTTTAGATGTGGATGGCGTGCTAACAAACGGGCAAGTCTGGATTAGCGCCGATGGTAAAGAAGCCTTAAAAGCCTTTGATATTCAAGATGGATTAGGCATCAAATTACTAGAGCAGTGCGGCATTCCAACCGCCATCATCACCGGCAGAAATTCCAAGATGGTTTTGGCTCGCTGCGAAGAGCTAGGCATTAAACACGTTCACATGGGCGTTGAGAAAAAGGCGATCGCATTGGAAGAGGTTATTAAATCTTTAGGCCTGACTTCAGCAGATTGCGCTGTGATGGGAGATGATTGGCCAGACCTGCAAATGATGAAACACGCCGGTCTGAGAATTTGTCCAGCACAAGGTCACGAGGCGGTTAAAGAGTTTTCGCATTTAGTAACAACCCAAAGTGGCGGCAATAGCGCCGTACGCGAAGCATGTGATTTCATTCTCAAAGCACAAGGTCGTTATGAAGCACTCCTCACTAAGGCGCGCAGCTAAGTAATGCAACTCAACCCTCAGCAAATCAAACTTGGTATTGCTCGCACACTCTTGCGCCTATTGCCATTAATTTTGATGGGGGCGCTCACGCTAGCAACTTATTGGTTGGTACAAAAAAATACCCCTCTTGAAAAATCCCCTTTAGATCGCGTATGTCTCCACGAGCCAGATTACACCATTAAGGACGGAGCACTCTCCGCTTTAAATGAATTAGGCAACACCAAATATCGCATTCTGGGTGTGAAGGTAACTCACTACGATGACGACGCTTCTATCGACATCCTGACGCCTCGCATGCGCCTGTTTCAGACTGAAAAGGCGCCGGTAACCGTTAAGTCCGATACTGGGCATCTTGATGGGGATCTCACTATTTTGGATTTAAATGACAACGCTACGATCTTTCGCCCAGCTCAGGATGCGACTGCATCACAGCCGGCCACCCTAAGGATGTTGGCTAGCTCGAGCTATTTCAGAGTATTGATCAACGATGACATTATTGAAACTGATAGACCAATTACCCTTGAGCAGGGGATGTCGATCATGCGCTCCACAGATGGCGGAGTCTTTAACAATGTCGAACAAAGCATGGTGCTCAGTGGTCAAGTCAAAGGGCGCATAGAACGCGCCCCACGGAGCAATCCATAAATATGTTTGCATTCAATTTATTGCTACCTCGTGTTGTTGTCACCCTTTTTCTCTCTCTTGTTTTGGGTACTTTTATTGCCATTCCTGCTTATGCCGAAAAAGCAGATCAAGATAAGCCCGTCATACTCGAAGCGGAAAAAGTGTCTGCAAATGACGTCAAGCAAGTCTATGACCTCAATGGTCAAATCTTACTCATTAAGGGCAGCATCATCGTTACCGGCGAGGATGGCCATATTGCAGTAGACCCTCAAGGTTACGAGTTTGTCGATGTCGTAGGCACCCCCGAACAAGTGGCGAGCTTTAGACAGCGCCGCGAAGGAGTGGCAGACGAGTTTATGCAAGGACGAGGCGCGCAGGTGACTTATGATGCAAAGACTGAGTTCTTAACCCTCACAGGCGATGCCAGTTTGAAGCGCTTGCTCAACATGCAAATGCTCGACCAACTCAATGGCTGGAGAATTGAGTACGATGATGTTAAGCAATCCTATCGGGTCGTACCCCCAAAAGATGCGAAGCCAGAAGACCCACCCTTAGCAAGAGCCATTCTTTTACCAAGACGAAAAGCAACACTAGAGAAATGACAACGGATTTAACTAAAGCCAATCATGCGCCCACACTCAGCGCCCATAACCTTCAAAAACGTTATGGCTCTAGAACTGTGGTTCGAGATGTATCCGTACAGATGAGATGTGGAGAAGTGGTTGGCTTGCTTGGCCCAAATGGCGCCGGCAAAACAACCTCCTTCTATATGATTGTTGGACTTGTTCCATTGGATGGCGGCAACATTGTTTTAGATGGGACTGATATTACCCATTTGCCTATTCATGAAAGAGCCCGCATGGGCCTCTCTTACTTGCCTCAAGAAGCTTCCGTATTTAGAAAGCTCAATGTAGCTGAAAATATCCAAGCCGTTCTTGAGCTACAAGTTCAAGGCGGCAAACCCATCAGCAAGGCTGAGATTGCCAATCGGCTAGATGAACTCTTAGGCGATCTCCAAATTAGTCATCTTCGCAATAATCCAGCCCTGTCTCTATCTGGCGGAGAGCGTAGACGCGTGGAGATTGCGAGAGCATTGGCTTCCCAGCCAAAATTTATCTTGTTAGACGAACCCTTTGCCGGCGTTGACCCTATTGCTGTTGGGGAAATTCAACGAATTGTGCGCTTCCTGAGAGACCGCCAAATTGGGGTGCTCATCACCGACCATAATGTCCGCGAAACCCTAGGCATCTGCGATCACGCTTACATCATCAGTGAAGGTAGCGTATTGGCCGAAGGGAAGCCAGACCAGATTATTCAGAACGATGCCGTTAGAAGAGTCTATCTGGGCGAAAACTTCCGGATGTAAGCCAAGCAAGGCTTCTTACTTTTTAAATAATAAATTTTGCTTTTCCCTCTTGGTTTTCAGCAAATTCGCTGATACGCTGGAGGCACATGGTTTATTTTCCAAAAAAAACAGCTCAAAAATTACAGGGGCTTGCTGCGCACCCCGGGCATCAGTATGCGCACGCATCTATAGCATCTATCAAAGGAATCGCTAATGAATTTGAAAATTAATAGCCGTCATGTGGAAGTGACCCCTGCCATGCGCTCTCATCTTGAGGCGGGACTAGCCAAAATTCGTAAGCACTTTGATCATGTGATTGATGTGTCCGCCTTCTTGGTGGTGGATAAAGCCAAAGAAAAAGATTTACGCCAAAGTGCTGAGATCACTATTCACCTTAAGGGGAAGGACTTGTTCGCTGAGGCGCACAATGCCGACCTCTATCACGCAATGGACGCAGTGGTTGATAAGCTGGAACGTCAGGTTGTCAAACACAAAGAAAAAATCCAGTATCACCATCATGAAAAGCATTTTGAGTGATTCCGTTCGTCAGGACACCTATAATCAATTTACATGGATGCCCTGACCAATCTTTTTACTCCCGACTGCATTGCATTAGACATTCCCGCCAAAAGCAGGTCTGATGCATTTGCAGCCGCCGGAGACTTATTCGCCAAACAAACCGGCATCGAGACAAATTCCGTGGTGGAGTTCCTGAATGCTCGTGAAGACCTAGGCTCTACCGCACTAGGCGCCGGCGTAGCGATTCCCCATGGCCGAGTTAAAGGCCTAAAGCAGCCGAGTGCGGCCTTTATGCGCTTACAAGACCCGATCGAATTTGCCGCACCTGATGACGAACCGGTATCGATTCTGATTTTCTTATTAGTTCCTGAGAAAGCTACTCAGCAACATTTAGACATCTTATCTTCGATTGCTCAGATACTATCGGATGCAGATGCTCGCCAGAACTTGCTGTCATCCGCGGACCCTGCAAAAGTTTGCGAGCTTCTGCAACACTGGGGTACAGCAAAGTGACTCAGCCCTTGCTCCTAGACGGAGTAACTGCTCATCAGATTTTTGATGACAACGTTTCAGATTTAAAACTTTCCTGGATTGGCGGCCTAGAGGGTGTCGATCGCACCTTTCCGCCAGAGGCCGTAAAAGCGGCAGCTGCCAGCTCAGACTTGGTGGGTCACTTAAACCTCATTCACCCAAGCCGCATTCAAATCTTTGGTGAGCAAGAGGTTGATTACCACGCCGCCTTAGAGCCAAAACAAAGGCAAGATCAAATTGCCAGCTTGATCTCCAAAACGCCACCCTGCGTCATTGTCGCTGACGGCAAAAGCGCAGACCCCGACTTGCAATTGTTCTGTCAGCGTTCTTCAACACCTTTATTCACCACTGCAATTTCCGCCGCAGAGGTAATTGATCACTTACGCACCTACCTAACCAAAATTGGCGCCCCGCAAATTACGATGCATGGCGTCTTTATGGACATCCTAGGGCTAGGAGTCCTCCTCACCGGTGCATCGGGGCTTGGAAAAAGCGAATTAGGTCTTGAATTGATTTCTCGTGGGCACGGTTTAGTAGCGGATGATGCGGTTGACTTTGCACGTTTAGGTCCCGATTACATTGAGGGCCGTTGCCCAGTCATCTTACGTAACTTGCTTGAAGTGCGTGGCCTAGGATTGCTAGACATTCGCACGATCTTTGGCGAAACCGCCGTTCGTCGCAAATTAAAACTTCGCCTCATTGTTCAACTCGTCCGCAGAAACGATGGTGAGTTCGAACGCCTGCCTCTGGAAGCCCAACATATCGATGTCTTAGGCATTCCGATTCGCACCGTCAAGATTCAAGTGGCAGCTGGTCGTAACTTAGCGGTACTTGTTGAAGCAGCGGTACGCAATACGATTTTGCAGCTTCGGGGAATTGATACCCTGAAGGAATTCATTGAACGTCAGCGCGTTCAGATGAATGCGGAAGCAGATGCAGTCAAGTCACAAGGTCGCTTACTTTAAGCCATGCAGATTAATCTGATTACCGGAATCTCAGGCTCAGGTAAATCGGTATCCCTGAGGGCTTTTGAAGATGCGGGATATGACTGTGTCGACAATCTTCCGGTTTCGCTTCTAGAAAACCTCATCTCCACTCTTGAAAAAGCGCAGTGTGAACAAGTGGCGGTTGCGATAGATGCTCGACGTTGGCAATCTATTGCAGACCTGCCATCAATTCTTGAGAGCTTACGTAAAAATCATCAGGTTCGAGTAGTTTTCTTAAATGCCGATACCAATACTCTGATACAGCGCTTTTCAGAAACCCGTCGTCGTCACCCTTTATCTTCCAGCGCTAAGCAATCTCAATCAGCAACCCTCATCGAGGCGATTGAAAAAGAGCGCAGCCTATTAGAACCCTTGCGCGCCCAGGCCCATAGCATTGACACCAGCAACATATCTGCTCATGCGCTGCGCTACTGGATTCAAGATCTTCTCAAAGACAAGCCCGCGGGCCTTACTGTTGTCTTTGAATCGTTTGGCTTTAAAAAAGGCGTACCTAGTGAGGCGGATTTGGTTTTTGATGTACGCTGCCTTCCAAACCCCCACTATGACAAAGTATTGCGTCCGCTGACCGGCAACGACAAGCCGGTCAAAGAGTTCTTGGAAAAAATTCCAGAAGTCGTGAATATGGAAGCCGATATCACGCAATTTATTCATCGCTGGCTTCCGCACTATATAGCGGATGGCCGTAGTTACTTAACAGTGGCTATTGGTTGCACCGGAGGTCAACATCGCTCGGTCTATCTCGTAAATAGACTCGGCGAATACTTTCGCAATCAAAAAGACTTTAGCAACTTACCACTTAACTTTTTAGATCGTCATCGCGAACTAGACTCAATTCCTGCAGCAAAAGTTTAATCGGCTGCGGGAGGCCATAACGTCCCAGCTGACTTAAGGCCACCCACTTCAAATCTGAATTTAAAAAGGTTAATTCTTTTGGGGTGTTTGTCTGCCAAATGCGCATCCATAAACGCCGATGAGTAAATACATGCTTTACTTCATTCACCCTGATTACCGATTTACAAGCCTTAGTTAATGCCGCAATCTTCTCTTCGGGCAAAGTTGCCTTAAAAAGCTCCTGCGGAGTTAAACAAGCCTCTGTAGTGCCAGCCGCCCTGGACACCCAAGGTGATTCAGGCAAAGACCAGAGCCCACCCCAGATGGCTTTGCTGGGACGTTTCTGCAAAAGCACCGAATTACCCCAACGTATTAACAACATATCGCAATTGAATTCGGGAGATTTTGTCTTCTTTGTTTTTTGTGGAAGCAAAAGCACTTGATCGCTTAAATTGGCCCGACAATCTTTTGTGAATGGGCATTTCTTTTCAGAACCTAAACAAACTGGTTTACGCGATATACACCAGGTTGCTCCAAAATCCATCAACGCTTGCGTATACACCGGCATATCAGTAGGTTTGATCGGCAGCAAATCCGTTGCCAAGCTCCACAGTTGATCGTTCACTGCTTTTTCTTGAATAGCCCCATCGATGGCAAATAAACGCGCCAGAATGCGTTTGACATTGGCATCCAAAATTGGCGCTCTTTCATGAAAAGCAAAAGCAGCAATCGCGCCAGCAGTAGAACGCCCAATCCCTTTTAATTGCTCCAGCAAAACGGGATCACCTGGAAACTCCCCGTCAAACTCCGCCATCACTTGCTTGGCACAGGCATGCAGATTTCTCGCACGAGAGTAGTAGCCCAAACCCGCCCACTCCGCTAATACCTCATCAATATCAGCAGCAGCTAATTTTTTGACAGTTGGAAAGCGCTTTATAAAACGCGGGTAGCGCTCTAGGACTGTGGCCACCTGAGTTTGTTGTAACATGATCTCAGAAACCCAGACAGCGTAAGGATCACGATTGCCCAGCCAAGGCAAGCCCGAGCGCCCGCTGATTGCATGCCAAGCAATTAACTTGGGTGCGAATGTTTTAATCAGCGTTTTTGACATTGAGGACAAAAGTAGGTAGAGCGCTGGCCCTGCACTATCTGGCTAATGGGTGTTTTACATGCCTTACATGGCAAGCCTTTGCGGTCATAGACCTTAGTTTGAACCATGAAGTGTCCCGGATCGCCATCACTATTTACAAAATCTTTTAATGAACTGCCACCAGCATCAATCGCTTTTTTAGTATCGATCTAACCGCTTTCGCGAGACGGGAACATTGCGGTCGAGTTAGCTTACCAGCCGCCTTCGCGGGATGAATGCCCGCCTCAAACAAACCCTCTGAACAGTAAATATTGCCAACACCAACAACAACCTGACCAGCTAATAGAAAGTGCTTTACGGCAACACTACGCTTGCGGGATGTTTGATACAAGACCTTCGCGCCTAGTTCACCAGAAAACTCTGGAGAAAAAGGTTCTACCCCTAGTTTTTGCAATAGAGTAAATTTTTCAATGGGTCCTTTTAATTTGGGATGCCACAAAACAGCGCCAAATTTTCGAGGATCATGCAAACGCAAACTCAACTTGCCAAACTCGAGCGTTACTCGATCATGCGTCTTGAGAGAATCTGAACTTGGGAGCACCCGTAGAGTTCCCGTCATACCCAAATGAATGAGCAAATAGTCTGTATCCATTTCCAATAGAAGATACTTCCCACGCCTCTCTATGGAGCTTACTTTTTGCCCAGGTAAGTTTTTAGTTAGGTTGGTGGGCACGGGCCAACGCAAGCGCCCATCAATAATTTTGACGGCGCTAACTTTACGCCCCTCAAGGTGGGGGCGATTCCAAGTCTGGTGACCCCTACCTCTGGAAGTTCTGGCATAAAGAGATTGTAGATTCGCGGATTAGAATGTGCTTATGAGCAAATTCACACTGAAACCTCTATTGCAAGGTTTATTCCTGGCGGCCTTGACTGGTGGAGTCGCTGCACTCGCCCATGCCCAGCCTCAACCAAATGGATTGCAAACAGGTGAAGCGGTATTTGAGGTGCTTGCCTCGGAAATTGCCCTGCAGAGAGGAGAAGCCGGTTTGGCGTACAACACTTATCTCGAGATGGCACGCCAATACAAAGATCCGAGACTGGCGCAAAGAGCGATGGAAATAGCCATCGCAGGCGGCTCTCCGGATTTAGCAATGCAAGCGGCCAAGACTTGGGACGAGCTATCCACAGCCTCAGATACAAAACCCAAAGAAGTTTTAGTCACTCTCCTGGTCCTCAGCAACCGCTGGTCTGATGCCATCAAGCCGGCCATCGCTTTACTTCACCAACAAACGCCTGCCCAACAAGAAAATACATTGCTGCAGTTACAGGCACTGCTCGCTAAAGCCAAAGATGAAGCCGAAGCATTGCGCGCCTTTTATGAAATCGCATCCACCGTCAAAATCGCGCCCAAAGACTCTGGATTGCTTTACACCTACGCCATGTCTGCTGAAAAAGTGGGTCGTATTGATGTCATGGAAAAAACCTTGCGCGATATCTTGCGCAAAAACCCCAATGATGTGAATTCTTTAAATGCGCTGGGCTACTCCTTGACTGATCGCAACGTAAAGCTTTCCGAAGCGTTCACACTCATCAGCAAAGCACATCAGCTTTCTCCAAAAGATAGCTTCATTCTGGATAGCTTTGGTTGGGTGAACTTCCGTCTTGGAAAAAATGTGCTTGCGTTAGAGAAACTGCAGCAAGCCTTTGCCATGAAACCAGAAGCGGATATTGCGGCGCATACCGGTGAAGTGCTATGGGTCATGAATCGACACGCTGAGGCGGAAGCGATGTGGCGGCAGGGACAAAAATTGGATGCAAATAATCCAACCCTCAAAGAAACATTAAAGCGCTTTAAGCCCGATTGGAATAGGGGTGATCAAGCCGCCAAAGGCTCATGGGACGGACGCTTCGCCGTAAAGGTGATTGGCTTAACAGAGTCTCAAAACCAAGGTGACTCCGGTGGCTTTACCCTTACGCAAGAATCATTAAAAGATGTATTAGAAATACGTAACCATATGGGTTGCTCGATTGCAAAAATTACTATTACGCCAGGTGAAGCTACATTAGAAAGCGACGGCAAGATAGTGACCGAGGTTGATGCCGATACCTTAGTACAAAACACTTTGGGACTACCACTACCCGCGCGAGGCTTATCCAATTGGTTAAGAGGCGAAGTTCGCGCCGGCAGCGAAGCAAGTGTTGATAGAAATGCGAAGGGCCAGGTGAGCAAAATTAGTCAGGATGGTTGGGACTTAATCTACACATGGAGCAATACCAACCAACTAGAAAAACTCACCATGACACGCAGCTCAAACATTGGTTCGATTGATATTCGACTGGTATTTGATCGTCCGAATGATTCAGAGAAATACAAACTGTGAGCAGTGATTTTTTAACGCTCCGTTCGCCAGCTAAGCTCAATCTTTTTTTACATATCCTCGGGCGAAGAGATGATGGCTATCATCTTCTTCAATCCGTTTTTCAGCTGATTGATTGGTGTGACACACTCCACTTAAAACGCATTTCTGAAAATGAAGTACGCAGAATCAATCCCATTGCTGGCGTTCCACTTGAACAAGACCTCGTTGTTCGCGCGGCAAAATTATTAAAAGATTTTTGCAATTTTGAAGGCGGCGTTGAAATCAACCTGCAAAAAGAAATTCCGATTGGCGCGGGTATGGGGGGCGGCTCCTCGGATGCGGCAAGCACCTTAATTGGACTAAATGCCATTTGGAATCTGAATTTATCTACAGAAACACTTTGCGAACTAGGATTAAAACTGGGAGCAGACGTCCCCTTCTTCATTTTTGGGAAAAATGCCTTTGTTGAAGGCATTGGGGAGAAAATCCAAGAAATTGCCCTCGAAACCCCCCACTTTTTAGTCATATTCCCCAACCAAGGAATCGCTACCGCTAGCATTTTTCAAGACCCAGAATTGACCCGAGATCACGCTCAGATTAAGATTACAATTGATGGCTTTCTTGCATCGCCATTGTTGTATCAATCGAATGATTGTGAGGCTGTAGCGATGCGGATTTGCCCAGCAGTGAAGCAAGCTTTGGATTGGATTACCAAGGCAGTACCGGGCTCACATCCCCGAATGTCTGGTTCTGGAAGTAGCGTTTTTGCAGTCTTAGATCCTAAGACGGACATCGCAAAACTAGAAAATCTTCTACAAAATCTTCCTGAAGGGTGGGTAGGTCGGGTTGTTCTGGGGCTAAATAAAAATCCCGCTTACAATTTGATTTCTTCAGATTGACCTATAGGGGAATCGCCAAGCTGGTTAAGGCACTGGATTTTGATTCCAGCATACGAAGGTTCGAATCCTTCTTCCCCTGCCAAATACTGTAGAACCGACACAGATAACCTTTTGACCCTACAAAACCCCTAAAACTATGTCCTCCATAAACGCAGATTTATTGACTCTTTTCACAGGCAACGCAAATCCCGTTTTGGCCGAGGCTGTAGCCAAAGAGCTCAATCTCCCCATGGGAAAAGCCTTTGTTGGCCGTTTTTCTGACGGTGAGATCCAAGTCGAAATTCAAGAAAACGTCCGCGGCAAAAATGTCGTGGTTATCCAATCAACCTGCGCGCCTACAAACGACAGCTTGATAGAACTCATGATCATGATTGATGCCCTAAAACGAGCATCTGCAAGCCGTATAACCGCAGTGATTCCTTACTTCGGATATGCTCGTCAGGACCGTCGTCCACGTTCTGCACGCGTTGCGATCTCCGCACGCATTGTGGCCAATATGCTGCAATCCGTCGCCGGTATCGAGCGTGTTTTGACCATGGATCTCCATGCTGACCAAATTCAGGGCTTCTTTGATATCCCTGTGGATAACATCTATGCCTCTCCAGTTTTATTGGCCGACCTGCAGGCGCAGAAGACTCAAAAAGACCTGATCATCGTGTCCCCAGACATTGGTGGCGTTGTACGCGCCCGTGCCATGGCTAAACAATTAGGCACTGATTTGGCGATTATTGATAAACGTCGCCCTAAAGCAAACGTATCTGAAGTGATGCATCTAATTGGCGAAGTAGAAGGTCGTCACTGCGTCATCATGGATGACATCATCGATACCGGCGGAACCCTCTGTAAGGCCGCTGAAGCGCTGAAAGAGAGGGGTGCCAAGGGCGTTACCGCCTACTGTACTCACGCAGTCCTCTCAGGCGGTGCTGTGGCTCGTATTGCCGCATCAGAATTAGATGAATTGGTTGTCACTGACACCATCCCCCTGACCCCAGAGGCGATGAAAGTATCCAAGATTCGCCAATTGAGCGTTGCCCCGATCCTCGCTGAAACCCTTTCACGCATTAGCAAAGGTGATTCAGTCATGTCGATGTTTGCCGAATAAGCCAAAAAACGCTGTTTTACCCCGGTTTTTGGCAGTTTTAAGCCTTTTGTAGGCAAAAATGTCCTTTCCAACGATATAATAAAAGGATTTTCTGTTTGGTCGCGAACGGAAATTAATCTCAACTAGGGAATTTAATATGAAAGTTGTAGCCTTTGAAAGAAGCGTACAGGGAACGGGTGCGAGCCGCCGTCTGCGCAATTCCGGAAAAACTCCGGGAATCGTTTACGGTAGTAAAGATCCAGCCTTGGTCATCGAGTTCGACCACAACGCGTTGTTCCATGCTCTCCGTAAAGAAGCATTTCACTCATCCATTTTGGATTTGGAAATTGGTGGCAAGACACAGAAAGTGTTGTTACGCGATTACCAGATGCATCCATTTAAGCCCTTGGTTTTGCACGTTGACTTCCAGCGCGTATCCGCGACTGAAAAAGTTCATATGCGCGTTCCATTGCACTTCACAAACGCTGACACTTCAGCAGCTGTGAAATTGCAAGGCGCAGTAATTAGCCACATCATGACTGAGCTCGAAGTTTCTTGCTTACCAGCAGACTTGCCAGAGTTCATCGAAGTGGACTTAGCGAAGATTGAAGTGGGTCACGGTATTCATGCTAAAGACATCGCATTGCCAAAATGCGTTACCTTGGTATTACATGTTGAGCAAGAAAACCCAGTGATTGCAAACGCACGTATCCCAGCAGTTAAAGCTGCTGAGCCTACAGATGCGCCTGCTGCACCAGAAGCAGCTCCTGCAGCTGAAGCGCCAAACGATAAAGCTTAATTTATTAGCTCAATCGCTTGGATTAGAAGGCCTGCGCAAGCGGGCCTTTTTATTGCCCCAAATTTTTATTCTTTTTTTGGCGAAATACTTTTATATCTTTAAACTCTCAGCATGACTAAAGTCATTGTTGGCTTAGGCAACCCTGGAGATGAACACGAAGCGGATCGGCACAATGCTGGCTTCTGGTTTGTCGACGCTTTAGCAAAACAATTAGGCGCTCGCTTTGAGTCAGAAAAACGCTTTCATGGAAAAGTAGCGAAAGCAAAATGGGAAGGCGAAGATCTTTTTCTTCTCAAGCCCAGCACTTACATGAATCTCAGTGGCCAATCTGTAGGCGCGCTCTGTCGCTTCCACACAATGACTCCTGCGGATATTTTGGTAGTTCAGGATGAGCTTGATCTAAAGCCCGGAACTGCACGTCTCAAATTAGGTGGCGGCACGGGCGGGCACAATGGCTTAAAAGATATTCAGGCGCATTTAAGCACCCCCGATTATTGGCGCTTACGTCTGGGTATTGGCCACCCTAGAGACTTGGCAGGCGATGGGCGACCCATGGATGTCGCGGACTATGTATTGCGTAGGCCGCAACTAGCCGAGCAAAAACTCATTGATGCCAGTATTGAAAATGGATTGGATATATTGCCGCTTTTTTTAAGGGGTGATACTCAAACCGCCATGATGGAGCTGCACTCTAAGGGCTAGCTCTTTAAGTTGCTCAGTTACGCTGTTTTAGCCTTTTTCTCAGCAGTCAGTTGACGAAATTTCGCCATTAATTGATATTGAGATTCGACAAACTCGGGATTAAATGGAATGCAATCTACTGGGCAGACTTGACGGCACTGAGGCGCATCATAGTGACTGACACACTCAGTACATTTATTGGGATCGATTTCATAAATCTCCAGACCCATATAAATTGCATCGTTCGGGCATTCCGGTTCGCATACATCACAGTTGATGCATTCGTCCGTAATCATTAAAGCCATAATTTACTTACCAAGCTTCATTTGATCACTCTTTTTTCTGAGCGCCAGTGGCAATTTTTTTGACGAGCCATTTTTCCACTGAAGGAAAAACAAACTTACTGACATCCCCACCCATGGAAGCAATTTCACGCACAAAGGTACCGGAGATAAATTGATACTGGTCCGACGGAGTTAAGAATAAGGTTTCAACATCCGGCAACAGGTAGCGATTCATGCCCGCCATTTGGAATTCGTATTCGAAATCTGAAACTGCGCGCAAGCCACGCACAATCACACGTGCCTGATGCTCACGTGCGAAATCTTGTAGCAGACCAGTAAAGCCAACCACTTTGACATTGGGGTAGTGGACAAGCACTTCCTTGGCAATATCAATGCGTTCTTCTAAAGTAAAAAATGGACGCTTACTTCGACTGTCGGCAACCCCTACAATCAAATCTGTAAAAATACTAGATGCGCGGCGCACCAAGTCTTCGTGACCACGAGTAAATGGATCAAATGTTCCAGGATATACAGCAACAGTCATAACGCTCCTAAGGCTTTATCAGCTACAGGCAAGAGTTTAGCTTCTTCCACTACGAAATAGACAAGCTTTTACTTGTCCAGCCTCTAAGTATTTTCCACAATGCCAATCTGGCAGTAGGGCCCCTATTTCTTCGCGCGCTCGGCTAAAGGGAAATTCCACATAAATACCGCCCCCGCAGCATCATCGCAAACTCTGCCCGCCTTCTTAATAACTGCTTTATCCAGCAAGCTAGCATCCTGAAATGGGGGATCAATAAAAATGAGATTGCTAGAACGATCCGCCTGCTGCTTGAGAAACTCAAGACTGTCTCGTTGCAATATTTCCACGATCCCAGTAGCTGGAGATGACTGCAATAAAGCGGGGTTGACGCTGAAGTTTGCACAAGCTTTTTTATCTTTTTCAAGCAGTATTACTAAGTCAGCACCCCTTCAGGCTACCTCAAAACCCAAAGCACCCGTTCCCGCAAAAAGATCCAAGCAACGCAAGCCAGGTAAATCCAAAACCGTTAGCAAACGACTTCTCCAATTGCCACCAATAATTCGAACTGTCTTGGGTGGCTCTGTTTTCAGATTTTTAGCAGGCTTATTTATTTTTTGCCACCACAACAACAATTTTCATCCGATCCATTGCCAGATATTTTTGAAACGCTGCTTTCACTTGCTCCAAGCTTACTGCCTCTACTTGCTTAGTCCAAACATCCATCGTATCTAGCGGCAAATGATTCCAAGCAATTGAGGAAACGTTATCCAACAATTTACGATTGTTATCAATACGCAATGGGTAACCATTGATTAAATTTGCTTTGGCAGCTTCAAGCTCAGACTGCTTTGGTCCATCGGCAATAAATTGAGCGATCGTTGAGCTCATGACATCCAAAGCCAGAGCGGCTTGATCGCTATTGGTTTGCAAACCCGCCTGGAAAACTCCATTCTCTTGTCCTGGGGCAAAGTAACTAAATACACTATAAGCCAATCCACGCTTCTCGCGAACCTCAGACATTAGGCGTGATACCAAAGCACCGCCACCCAATACGTAGTTACCAACTAGCAATGGAAAATAGTCGGGATTACTACGCGCGACCGCAGTCATACCCATCGCAATATGAGCCTGCTGAGAATCAAATGGGATTTGTATCTCTCGCTCGGCTAATGGCTCAATGAGGGAACGCTGTAGCTCGGGGATTTTCGCAATAGGCTGACCTGCCCGTGGAATCTGCTTTAACAAAGCCTGCACGATGTCAGTAGCCTGAACACGATCAACATCGCCTACTATGCTCAAGATCATGCGATCACCACGATAAAACTGTTTATGGAATTTCACTAAATCACTAGGAGTGACTGCGCTTACTGACTGCACTGTTGGCGAATCTGCCAAAGGATAGCTGCCATAAACTGATTTTTTAAAGCGCCGCTCCAGCACAAAATCTGGCTTTGTTTCGGCTTGACGCAAATTTGTAATGGTTCTTTGCTTTTCACGCTCCACAATTTTCGAGTCATAAGTCGGCGCACTCAGCATTGCTCCAGCCAACCGCACCGCTCTATCACGCAAGTCTTTTCTGCTCAGGCTACGAATCCGCAAAATGGCTCGCTCCCCGCTCACGGATAAACCAATATTGGCGCCCAAATCCGCTATTTCATCGGCAATTTGGGCTTCTGTTAAGACCCCTTTTTCACCCTTGGCGCCATAATTCATCAGACCAGCAACCATATCCGCCAAACCACTCTTGCCGGCAGGGTCATAGCGATCACCCGCATCGATACTGACCTCAATATCCACCATGGGCAATGCTTTGGTTTGAACTAAATAGGCTTGAGCACCTTTGTACGAATCCAACTTTTCAATAGGCAAGATGGCATTGGCATTTCCCACAATGCCCAAGCTGAAGAGGCAAACTGAAATGATCTTCCAGCAGACTTTCATTACTTGCCCTCCTTGGTTACTGATTTACGTGTCTGCGGATCCAAAGTAGCAATTGTTAAACCTGCATCAACCAGGTATTTTTTAGCAACCGCCTGGACTTGTTCAGGAGTAATGGTTTGCATCTTCTCCAACATATACTCAATATCTTTCCAAGAAAATTCAGCCATCTCAGTGCTGCCAATTTCCATTGCTTGTCCAAAGATAGAGTCGCGCTTATAAATTTGTTCGGACAAAATTCGTACTTTGATTCTTTTAAGTTCTGACTCCAATATTCCTTTTTGCTTTAACTCTTCAAGCACTTTACGAATACTAGTTTGAGCCTGCTCCACCGTTTTACCTTTAGCCATCGTTGCGCTAATCAGAAACAGCTGGGGCCCACGAGAGATCATGTCGTAACGCACGCCAATATCATTGACTACTTTTTCTTGTTTAACGAGGGTGCGATTTAAGCGAGCATTGTCATATCCATCTAACACTGCTGTTAGAAGCTCTAGCGCATAGGACTCAACATCATCCAGCTTGCCCGGCTGAAGACGTGGAACCTTCCACGCCATAGCGAACTGGGCGCTATCTGCGGGCGCCCTCACCTGGACCTGCTTAATACCTCTTTGGGTTGGCTCAATTTGTGGTTTGCGAACCGGTAATTCATGAGGGGCAGCGACGCCATAATATTTTTCTACCAAGCCTAAAACGTTTTTCGCATCCACATCACCAGCAATAACTACAGTTGCATTATTTGGCGCATACCAACTGCGGTACCAATCACGCGCATCCGATGCCTTCATATTTTGTAAATCATTCATCCAGCCAATAACAGGGTAACGATAAGGAGAGTTCATGAAGGCGGTCGCCATTAATGATTCATTGAGCAAACTACTTGGGTTGTCTTCTGTGCGCAAACGACGCTCTTCCATGACCACTTGAATTTCTTTCAAGAACTCCGCATCGTCAAAATTGAGATTTGACATGCGATCAGCTTCAAGTTTGATGACATCTTCTAATTTGGATTTTTCCACCTGCTGAAAATACGCGGTGTAATCACGTGAGGTAAACGCATTCTCACGCCCACCTACAGCGGCCACTAAGCGTGAGAATTCGCCCGCCTTCACGCTGTCGGTGCCCTTAAACATCATGTGCTCCAGTACATGAGCCACCCCCGTATTGCCATTGACCTCATCCATAGCGCCGGCTCGATACCAAACCATATGTGCCACTGTGGGCGCGCGGCGATCCTCCCTAACGATCAATTTCAGACCATTACTTAACCGATACTCATGCGTATCGGCTGAAGGAGCACCAGCGGCCAAATTAAATTGCGCAAAAAAGATGAATGCAAAGGAAATTCGAAGTACATTGGAAAGCATCTGCTAAATCACCCATATCACAAGAATTGAATTGATAAGATGCATATTTTAAATTGTATCGATTATATGTTCGGCTTACGTAAAACCCTCGGCTCTCTTTTTAAATCAAGCAAGGTTGATGAATCTTGGTTTGATGCATTGGAAGAATCACTGATTCAAAGTGATGTGGGCCTACCTACAACTGAACAACTCATCAGCAAACTACGTAAAGCAGCCAAATCCGAAAAAGCTTCCAGTCCTGAAGAGTTACGAACACTCTTAATTCAAGAAGTCAGCACGCTATTAACCGCTATTGAACCATCACCAAACCCGCTATTCACAAGCGATAAGCCTAACACCCCAGAGGTATGGCTGGTTGTAGGGGTAAATGGCGCAGGTAAGACAACGACCATTGGCAAACTCTGCAGACTCTTTCAGTCTCAAGGCAAATCTGTCCTCCTAGCTGCTGGCGACACCTTTAGAGCCGCCGCACGCAATCAACTCCAAGAGTGGGGCGGACGCAATCAGGTGGATGTCATTACCCAAGAAGGCGGTGATGCTGCCGCTGTTGCCCATGATGCGATTCATGCAGCCATCTCGCGTCAAAGCACCATCCTCATTATTGATACTGCTGGTCGCCTAGCCACTCAGGACAACCTAATGGAAGAGCTTAAGAAGGTGAAACGCGTCATCAGTAAAGCGCTACCTGGAGCGCCCCACCACACACTACTCGTTTTAGACGGCAATACAGGGCAGAACGGGTTAAGCCAAGTAAAAGCCTTTCATGCCGCTCTGGGCCTCACCGGCATCATTGTGACCAAGCTGGATGGCACCGCCAAAGGCGGCGTTATTTGCGCCATTGCCCACACCCTACAAGATGGGCAAAAACCCGCTGTTTTAGCCCTAGGCAAAGGCGAGGGAATTGATGATTTAGCCCCCTTCACAGCAGGGCACTATTCATCAGAATTATTCAATTAAATCAATCACTTATAGATATATCCAATAGCATCAAAACCGTTAGCACTCTCTTGACAAGAGTGCTAAAATGGAATTTTATTAACACCTCATATTTATAAGAAAAAATGGTTCAAAAGAAATCTGACAAACCGAATTTGCAAACGCTGCCAGTCGCGCAGACTGCGGCGGCGTCTGCATTTCCAATGCTGCCAACGCTTGGTGTTGGCACTCTCGATTCATACATTGCGTACGTTAATCGCGTACCAATGCTCAGCGCCGCGGAAGAGCTACATCTTGCGCAAGAGTTTCGTCGCACAGAAAATGTAGATGCCGCTAAAACTTTGGTGCTCTCCCATTTGCGCTTGGTAGTTTCTGTTGCTCGGCAATATCTTGGCTATGGCATTCCACATGCCGACCTCATTCAAGAAGGCAATATTGGTTTGATGAAAGCGGTAAAACGCTACGATCCAAGCAATGGCGCTCGCTTAGTGTCTTACGCAATCCATTGGATTAAAGCGGAGATTCATGAGTACATCCTCAAGAATTGGCGTTTAGTGAAGACAGCGACCACCAAAGCACAACGTAAATTATTTTTTAATTTACGCAGCAACAAACCGACCTTAAGCGCATTAACTCCGAGCGAAGTAGAAGCTCTGGCTAACGCGCTTGATGTCAAAGGCTCTGACGTTAAAGAAATGGAAATGCGTCTTGCTGGTGGTGATGTTGCGCTGGAAGGCGATGATAGCGATGATGAGTCTGCTTATGCGCCCATTCAGTGGCTTGCAGACTATTCTCAAGAGCCTACAGCTCGTATCGCCAGCGCTGAAACTGATGCACTACAAGGTCCTAAGCTAGATCAAGCGCTGATGGCGTTAGATGAGCGTAGCCGCAATATTGTGCAGTCTCGTTGGTTGGCGATGGATGCTGAAGGCAATGGCACAAAGACGCTACACGATCTAGCTGATGAATATGGCATCTCAGCTGAGCGCGTTCGTCAAATTGAAACTGCTGCCCTCAAAAAAATGCGCGGCTTGCTACAAGCAGCCTAAATAAAAAGGGTTCGCTTAAGAACTCTTTTTATTTTTTACTTCAGCAATTCTTTCAAATCATGCGCCAAGGTCTCTGGACCTTGTGCGTGCTTGATATATAAACGTAAGCGCCCCTCGGGATCAAACGCATAACTTCCTGCCGTGTGATCCATGGTGTATGAGCCAGGCTTGGTTCCGGGCATCTTTTTATAATAAATCTTGAAGTCCTTAGTGACCTTCTCCAACGCAGCTTCATCTGCAGGACGCAGACCCAAGAAACGGGGATCAAATGCGGGCACATACTGCTTCAAAATTTCCGCAGTATCGCGCTCTGGATCTACCGTTACAAAAAGCACTTGAACCTTGTCTGACTGAGGCCCCATCAAGGTCATCACTTGCTGCATCTCCGTCAAAGTCGTTGGGCAGATATCAGGGCACTGGGTGTAGCCAAAGAACATCGCCACCACTTTGCCCTTAAAGTCAGCCAAGGTTCTCACCTTTCCATCAGGGTCAACCAAGATAAAGTCTTTACCAAATGCAGTGCTACCCGTGATATCAATATTTTTGAACTCTGGCTTTGGACTGCAAGCAGTCAATACAAAACACAAGGCCGCCAAAAAACAAATGCGTAGCAAATTCATATTCATCTCAGAGGAAATAGTGATCTATTAAAAGCGCCGCGAAGAGCAGCGACAAATAGGTAATGGAGAAGCGGAAAATTTTCTTAGCCAAAGCATCGCTATACGAAATAAATAGCGCAAGCACATAAGCCAAGAACAACAATCCCAAAATGATGGCGGATATCAAATACACCATACCGCTCATGCCATAGATATAGGGCAACATCGTAGCCGCAATCAAGATGAGGGTATAGAGCACTATATTTAAGAGTGTGAAGCGCTCTCCATGGGTGACCGGCAACATTGGCAGACCAGACTGCACATAGTCATCACGACGATATAAAGCCAATGCCCAGAAGTGTGGTGGCGTCCATACAAAAATGATTAACACCAAAAGCCAAGCTTCCGCGGAAAGCGTATTTGTTACTGCCGCCCAACCCAATGCTGGCGGCATGGCGCCAGCTAAACCACCAATGACAATGTTTTGTGGGGTCGCGGGCTTCAGGAGCCAGGTATAGATCACTGCATAACCAACAAACGTAGCAAGCGTTAGCCACATTGTGAGTGGGTTGCAGAAATTCCACAAAATAATCATCCCGAGCGAACCCAAAACAATTGAGAAAACAATAATGTGAAATGGTGTTACCTCGCCTGTAGCGGATGGACGCCAAGCGGTACGCTTCATCTTCGCATCAACTGCTTGCTCAATTAAGCAATTGACTGCAAACGCTGCGCCTGCCAAGAGCCAGATGCCCACAATGCCACCGAAGAGCACGGGGTAAGGAACCATTCCCGGCGTCGCCAAGAACATCCCAATTACCGCGCAAAAAACGGCGAGTTGAGTCACTCTGGGTTTAGTTAAAACCCAATATTGACGCCAACGCGGCATTGCCACTGGTGCGCTTGTTTTAGAGTCACTCATATTTATGCCATCTTCTTTTGAATAAAAGGCTTCCAAGAGGCCCAATAACTCATTCTGACCAAACAGAATGCCAAAGCAGCAGAGCCAGCGGTATGCAATAAAGCCGCCAACACAGGCCACTGAAACACCACATTCGAAATACCAGTCACCACCTGGAGAAGGAGCGCTCCTAGCAAAAGCTTAGCGATCTGATTTAAGCCTGATAGAACGGGCGCTGCCAGCTGAAGAGCCCTGACCACCAAGATGCCGAGCACCAATAAGACAGCGACTGCAAATAGGCGATGTGCCCAATGAATCGTTTGTAAAGCGACAGTGGAAATAAATTCACCATTGGCATTTAAGCCTAGCTGACGCCAAAGAGCAAAGCCTTCACCCCAATTTGTCTCTGGCCATGCGCTACCCAAGCAAGTTGGAAAATCTGGACAGGCCAAGACCGCATAGTGGGTACTCACCCAAGCGCCTAAAAAAACCTGAATAAATAAAACAATGAAAGCGAGCAATAACATTGGCGCCGATAGTGGTCGCACTCGAATCACACGAACCGCAGAAGACTTATTCTCCCAAGTCTGTTGTGCATAAGCCGTTAGACAAGCCAACAAAACTAAAGCCAACATCAAATGTACAGTGACAATAATTGGCTGCAACTTCAATGTCACCGTCCAAGCACCAAATGCTCCCTGAACACAAACTAACAACAGCAGTCCCAAACTACCAAGCAAAGGCTTACCGCCTAAGCTCCTTAGCTTGCTATATGCAAGCCCTACTTGCACCAAAATCAATGCGCCTACCGTCATTGCCAAGTAACGGTGAACCATTTCAATCCACGCCTTAATCACCGTCACAGGCCCAGTAGGTAAGGCGCTCTCAGCCTGCTGAATCTCGCTAAGAGCATGTAAAGGATTAGAAGTACCGTAACATCCAGGCCAATCAGGACAACCCAAACCCGAGTCGGTTAAGCGCGTAAAGGCGCCAAACACAATCAGATCAAAGGTCATGAAGACCAATACCCAATTGAGTTTTTGGAAAAAGCTATAGCCTGGTTTTCTCCAAAGATAAAGCAATGGCAAGCCCGCAAAGACAATTGCAATGGCCGCCAACTCCAGAAACAAAAGCAAACTTGGCATTACAAATTCTCGCCTTTGTGATTTAACTTCAAGAGTTTTTCTAGATCCTTCTTCATACTAGAAAACTCTTTAGGAGAATTCGTAACCGGGAAATACATCATCTTTGCAGGGCTCGGATCAATTAATTGGATTTCCTTGCCCGCACCATCTTTATTTAACCAAGATTCAAATTCAGCCCAACTCTTAGAGTCTGATGGCAATGAAACAATCTTCAAGCCTGCTATTTTTTCGTCATAAACCTTGCTTACTTCTGGATCCACAGGCTTGTCATCCGTATTGACCCAGATCAGCTGCAAGCGTTTACTCTGTCTGCCCATAGCAACCCTTACTTGACGCATCAAGAAGAGAGCCTCAATACATTTCTCATCCTTTATTTGGCACTCCCCCGCTGGACGGGCAATCAAAAGCGTCCACTTGCCTTGCATAGGCGTATCAAGCCACGCAGTATTGAAGTCTTGAGCTGGGTAAACCAAGGTTCCAAAATTGGTTTTACCCCCTTCTGGCTTAATTACGTAATAAGCAAAATAAGAGGCAATGACTGGAGAGGCGCAAGCCAGAAATAACAACAGCATCTGAATGCGGCCACGACGAGTGCGCGCATTAATTACAGATGAATCTATCTGCGACGCCGGAATTAATAAATCTTTATCACTCACTCTTGATCCCCTCGATGCCCATTACTAACACTTTGTCGTTGATATTGACGCAAGCCCGTGAACAGCCAAAATAAAAATCCAGTAAAAGCCAAGGCAAACCACTGGAATGCATAAGCATAATGGCGATCGACCCCACTCGTCAGAGGCGCCCAATCTCGCAGCAAACCATCTTCCGCGCCAACTTCTACTTCACGCAAGATAAAGGGGGATTGGCTCCAACCACGGAGCTTACCTTCGCTTTCTAGATCGAAGTTTTGCACAATTCGGGGCTTGCTTACATCAACATCAATCTTGTTATTTCCCAGCTCATAGACTTTGCCAGGATGAGCGAATACGATGCCCTCAATATTGACCACTCTGCTTGGCGTCTTTACGGGTGGCAAGGTCTCGCGATTTTCATTGTTGCGTGGCGCCCACCCTCGATTAATCCACAGAACCTCATCTTTGCCCTCAAGCCTCAAAGACATCATCAGATAAAAGCCTGACTGCGCTGTAGCGCTTCCCGCTGGCGGAATAGGTCTAGGTCGGTTATCCAACCAAACAGCTGCATTCGGCAGGTACTGACCTCGGGCAATCATACGGCGTTCACTAGCCTCCTCCAAGCTCCAAGGCCCTGCATTCGCATTCAAGATCGGCATTTGCTGACGAGCCAGTAAAGTAGCCGCCATGGCAATTTTGGTATCAGCCCTACTCAATTGCCAAATACCTGCYCCACAGCCAACCGCCATGACCAGTAAGGCTGATAGAGTAGCCACTATCCGCTTTGCAACGAGAGCTTTAAAAAGACTATTCAAGAGATTTAAAAAATAAGGATTTGAAATGAAGTGGCTTATTCCAATTGCCCTACTAATGATTGTTTTTAGCTTAGGATCGGCCTTGTATTACATGATGAAAGACCAGGGTAACAGCTCGCGCATGGTTCATTCGCTCATGTTGCGGATTGGACTGTCCATCGCCTTGTTTATCGGCATTCTTCTAGCGCACTACTTCGGCCTGATTGAAGCCACTGGAATCAAAGTGGACGCTAATTAAGTAGCGCCATTAGATTGAGCACTAAAAACAAATCGGGGCTTTAAAGCCCCGATTTTTATTTGTTTATATCCAGTAAACAGCGATATAAAGACCGAGCCAGACTACGTCGACAAAGTGCCAGTACCAAGCAGCGCCTTCAAACGCGAAGTGATGCTTAGAAGTGAAATCGCCACGAATCATACGACGCAACACGATCGCCAACATGGTGGCACCAAGGAAAACGTGGAAGCCATGGAAACCAGTCAGCATAAAGAATGTGGAGCCGTAGATACCTGAAGTCAACTTCAAGTTCAACGCATGGTATGCGTGGTAGTACTCATAAACCTGGAAGCCAAAGAAAACTGCGCCCAAACCAACTGTTGCAGCCAAGAAAACAATGGCTTTCTTCATATGGTTCTCAACCAATGAATGGTGAGCAATCGTGATAGTCACGCCAGAACTCAACAACAATAGAGTGTTGATCGTTGGAATTGGCCAAGGACCCATTGTGGTGAATTTCTCAACCAAACCAGCAGGACCATCATTTGGCCAAACCGCTTGGAAATCAGGCCACAGTAATTTGCTCTCAACATCACCCATCCAAGGCATTGCAATATTGCGCGCATAGAAGAGAGCCGCAAAGAATGCGCCGAAGAACATGATCTCAGAGAAAATGAACCATGCCATTGACCAACGATATGAGATGTCTACGTTAACGCCATTCTTGCCAGCGTTTGACTCCGCAATCGTGTCGCCAAACCAGTTGTAGAGGACGTAGAGAACAAAAGCTACGCCCGCGAGGCATAGGGGGCCGCCCCAAGAGGCATGATTTACCCATCCAGAAATACCAAAACCAAAGGCAAGTAAGCCGAATGCGGCCATTGCTGGATGTCTAGATAGTCCAGGGACAAAATAGTATGGGGTTGAATTGGATGACATCTTATTCTCTCTATTCAATCAAAAAAATAATCAATGGGACACAACTGCTTTCACTATCAACAGGAGAACGCCCATAAAAATCAAGGCACCGACAACACCTGCAATGATAATGTGCACAAAACTTAATGAAGCTACATCTTCCTGCAAACCTGCTTTTTTACGCACACCCAAAAAGCCCCACATTACGGCTTTCATAGACTGCATAAAACTACTTTTCTTCTTCATGAAGCCACCTTTAATTTTGGGGCTGGCGGGATGCCACCTAAACCCAACTCAAAGAAGGTATAGGACAAAGTGATTGTTTTTACATCATCAGGCAAGCCTGCATCGATTACAAAAACCACCGGCATCCTCTTCGTTTCATTTGCTGCAAGCGTTTGTTCTTGAAAACAAAAGCACTCTAATTTCGTAAAAAACTCCGTTGCACTTTTGGGCGCATAGCTTGGTATTGCTTGAGCGCGCACTGTACGACCGAGATTATTAGTTACTTCATAAACAATCTCTGTCATTTCGCCAGGATGAACTTCTAAAAAATTCTTCACCGGTTTAAAAGTGAACGGCCCACGGCTATTTGAGTCAAACTCAATAGTCACCGTACGAGAATAATTAACCTGTGTATTGCCTACCTTATTAGGGATAAAGGAACGAATACCATAATCATTCTTGCTGGTGACCACATTAATCCCAGTAACCTCACACAAGGCTTTATACATCGGAACTAATGCATAACCAAAACCAAACATCATTACTGCTGCTACCAAAAGCTTCAACAAAATCTGTCGATTTAACGTTTGCGTTGTAACCATCCCAATAAGCTGGATTAACCCAACATACTCCGTTTAATCACAATACCAATAAAAAACGTCACTACAACACTCAAAAGAATCAAGCCCATCCTGCGGTTATTCGCAGCAATGGCCTGCTTCCTTGATGAATTAAATTCCTGCTTCACGCATTTGCTCAGCGCTAGGCGGAGTTTCAAAAGTGTGATGTGGCGCTGGTGAGGGCACAGTCCACTCAAGACCTTTAGCTCCATCCCATGGCGTCATCGGCGCTTTTTCACCTTGACCGCGGTACGCTGGCATAACAACGAAGAGCAGAAAATAAACCTGTGCCAAACCGAAGCCCAAAGCACCGATCGAAGCAATCATGTTGAAATCTGCAAATTGAGTTGGGTAGTCGGCATAACGACGTGGCATACCTGCCAAGCCCAAGAAGTGCATTGGGAAGAAGGTAATGTTAAAGAAAATCATGGAAGCCCAGAAATGGATCTTGCCGCGAGTTTCACTAGCCATGTAGCCAGTCCACTTAGGACACCAGTAGTAGAAACCAGCGAACAGTGCGAATAATGAGCCTGCTACCAACACATAGTGGAAGTGAGCAACGATGTAGTAAGTATCTTGAATACCGATATTAATTGGCGCCATCGCGCACATCAAACCAGTAAAGCCACCCATAGTGAAAACGAAGATAAAACCGATAGCCCACAACATTGGCGTTTCAAAGGTCATTGACCCTTTCCACATTGTTGCAACCCAGTTAAAAATCTTCACGCCGGTTGGAACAGCGATCAACATAGTTGCATACATAAAGAACAATTGACCAGTTACCGGCATACCAGTGGCAAACATGTGGTGAGCCCAAACGATGAATGACAAGATCGCAATCGATGCGGTCGCATAAACCATGGAGCTATAACCAAACAAAGTTTTTCTGGAGAAAGCGGGAACGATTTCACTGATGGTTCCGAATGCCGGAAGAATCATGATGTAAACCTCTGGGTGACCAAAGAACCAGAAAATATGCTGGAACATGATTGGGTCGCCACCACCAACAGCCGAGAAGAATGAAGTACCGAAATGACGATCAGTCAGAACCATCGTGATCGCGCCAGCCAACACAGGCATCACAGCAATCAATAAGTACGCAGTGATCAACCAGGTCCAGCAGAACATTGGCATCTTCATCAACGTCATGCCAGGAGCGCGCATATTCAAAATGGTTGCGATGATATTGATCGCACCCATGATGGATGAAGCACCCAACAAGTGGAGCGCAAAAATCGCCATATCCATGCCAGGACCCATTTGTGAGGTCAATGGAGCATAGAGCGTCCAACCACCTGATGGAGCGCCACCAGGAACAAGGAATGAACTCAACAACAATGTTGCCGCCACTGGAAGAATCCAGAAGCTAAAGTTGTTCATACGGGCAAATGCCATATCAGACGCGCCGATTTGCAAAGGCACCATCCAGTTCGCAAAACCAACGAAGGCTGGCATGATCGCGCCGAACACCGTCACCAAACCGTGCATGGTGGTTAATTGATTAAAGAACTCTGGACGCAAAAATTGCAAACCTGGTTGGAATAATTCCAAACGAATTCCCAATGCCATCACACCGCCAGCCAACAAGCTCACAAATGAGAAGATCAAATACATCGTGCCGATGTCTTTATGGTTGGTTGCAAACAACCAACGACGCCAGCCATGTGGCATATGATCATCATGCGCGTGATCGTGTGCGTGGTCGTGGGTAGTAGAGACTGTGCTCATGGAGTACTCCGGTTTCGTTTTATCTGTGTTAGTTAATCTGAATTACTTGCCGCCGCGCGCAGTAATAATCTCTTGGGTCTGAATCACTTCACCCGTCTTATTACCCCATGCGTTACGTGTATAGGTCATGACCGAAGCGATATCGCCATCCGAAATCACACCAGCCAAATTAGGCATCGCGCCCTTACCATTGATAAGGATGTTGAACTGACCAGCTTTAGGACCTAAAACAACTTTGCTACCGTCTAACGCTGGGAACGCGCCCGCACCTTTGCCGTTTGGCTGGTGACAAGCTGCGCAGTTCGCTGCATACACTTTAGCGCCGCGCTCTTTTTGCTCATCTAATGTGTAAACCTTAGATGGATCATCGCCGCCAGCACCCATTTCTTTTTTCTCTTCGACCCACTTGCTGTAGTCCTCTTGAGACACCACTTTCACAACGATAGGCATAAAGGCATGCTCGGCGCCGCAGAGCTCAGAACACTGGCCACGGAATGTGCCGATCTTTTCAGCTCTAAACCAAGTATCACGAACAAAACCTGGAATCGCATCTTGCTTAACGCCAAACGCTGGAATAGTCCAAGCATGAATCACGTCGTTAGCAGTAGTAATCAAACGAATCTTCTTACCAACAGGAACAACCATTTCGTTATCCACTTCCATCAAATACGCATTTGATTTTGGCGCGAGGTTATTAATAGCTTCGCGTGAAGTAGACATTGTTGAGAGGAAGCTAATGCCCTCGCCCTCACCTTTAATGTAGTCGTAACCCCACTTCCACTGGTAACCAGTAGTCTTAATAGTGATGTCAGAGTTTGTGGTGTCTTTCATTGCTACAACTGTTTTTGTTGCAGGCAATGCCATACCAATCACGATGAGCAATGGAATAACTGTCCAAATAATTTCAACAGTGGTGCTCTCGTGGAATGAGGCTGATTTATGAGCTAATGATTTGCGGTGCTTCAAGATGGAATAGAACATCACTCCAAAAACGCCCACAAAAATCAATGCGCAAATTGCCAACATCATCCAATGCAACCAGTGGATCTCTTGCATGATTTTGGTCACAGCGGGCGCAAAATTCAGCTGATTAACAGCTGGGCCACCAGGCATGTTCTCTGCTGCATGAGAAAAAGCAGTGCCAAAAGCTACTGCGAAATAGAGCGAAGCCCTAGTGACTTTTCCAAATAAATTCATCTGATTCTCTATTTATTGTCGTTAGCAAAGCGGCAAAAATGCCACAAAATCCCCAAACAACGGTCTCAAGCCAATACATACTGCCGTGATTATAGGCTTAATTAAGCGCAATAACAAACAGGGTTAACCCATCTTGATCCAATCTTGGCGAAGGTTTAAATGATAGTAAGCGCTTACACTTAAGCAGAATCTGTCCTAGTCTTGCGCCCAATTTGATTTAGATCAATGTAGGCCACGTTGTCCTTAGCCTTTGCCAGATGCTTTCCAACGGCCCATGCGTGCCCGTAAACCACCTCTAAGGTAAGTTTTTGCGGCAAAACATCCATTGCAGTCATTTCAATAGGGGCGGAATGCATCAATTTCAGAGCGCTAACATCTTCGAGCAATAACTCAGGCTTCTCGTAGTCAAGAGTTAAGCATTCCATATCCATCACTGGGTCGGAAAACCGTTCAGCCAACAGGGCATCGCTCATATCGTGCATATCCCATGGACTCAATAAATTCTTTAGCTTCAATGCCGGCACAGCAAGGGAGCGCAACTCCTTAGCGGTGTCAGGACCCAAATAGCTAAATGTAATTAAACCGCCCTCGCGCAGTACACGCCAGCACTCCTGAAGGAAATGTTTTGGATCAGCTAGATCCTGCAAAAGCAAGTCGCTAAAAATTAAATCAACAGAATTGTCAGAAATATCAAATTTTCCAGTGGATATGTAGCCAACTAATTTGCTAGTACTGCCATCAAAAAAGGATCGCCAATTAGCCAACGCTTTGGCACTCCACATTTGAAAGTTCGAAACCCCTTCATTTGTGACACTCAATAATTGAGCCTTTGGATACCGCTTAGCCAGCGCACCCAAATGCTTGCCAGGAAAATCCGGCACTATCAAAATATCTTTGACATCGAGCTTAACGATGTCCAGCTTTTGCAGCATGCGATCTGCAATTTCGTCTTGTAACCATCTGATGGGCTGGGTCATTGGCTCAGTATACTCAGCGCCTCATGTGATTTCCAGAGAACATTTTTCAAGCCATCTGTGAACGACTATTGCCAACAGCTTGCATCACTTGTCAGAAATTCCAAGAACTCTCCATCTGCACTCACTGCTTGGATGTATTGCGTAATGAGGGTCTATTCAATTACCAATGTTGCTACCAATGCGGCATTGCACTTCAATCCGAAGAGATTACGCAACAACGATGTGCGCCTTGTCAAATACTATTACCGCATTTCGATGAAACGTATTGCCTAGATCGCTACGAAGGAATGCTGCAAATCCCTTTGCATGAATTCAAATATCAAAAGCGGGTTGCTTTTGCGCATGCGCTCAGCAAGGCTTGGAATTTACTTCTCTCATGGCAACTAGAACACACTACCGCCCACTTCTTACCGCCTGTGCCACTAAGCGCGCAAAAACTGGCGCAACGCGGATTTAATCAAAACTGGGAAATAGCTAAACGGATTCAGTGTGGGAGACAAATTCAAAAGTCGCCTTACCTTATATACTTCAGCGCCATCATTATTCGGGACACCAAGCGGGCAGCTCTCTTAGCAACCGACAATTAGCCATTCAAGAAATGTTTTATATTGAAGAAGCGCATATTGAGCAAATTCAAAATAGAACTGTCATCGTGTTTGATGATGTGATGACTAGCGGAGCAACTCTCAATGAAATTGCCCGCGTTCTGAAGGACAATGGTGTATCTCGCGTAATTAATTGGGTGTTACTCCGAGCTGCGCGACCAATCGAAAGAGTGCAAGATGTTTATATTGTTTTATTTGAACCAGAGATTCCACCCAATACCGGCAACATCATTCGCCTCTGTGCGAATACAGGAGCGAAGTTGCATTTAATTGAGCCCCTTGGATTTCCAATGGGGGATGCGAAGCTTCGCAGAGCCGGCCTGGATTATCACGAGTTCGCACGGGTTAAGGTTCATCAAAATTGGGCGCAGTTTTTTAAAAGATGAGCAACCCAATCCTGCGCATCTTTTTGCATTAACCACCAAAAGATCTGGAAAGTTTCATGAAGACAAATATTCAGAAAATGATTACTTCGTATTTGGCTCTGAAACCAAAGGCATTACAGAAGAGGTGAGCGATTCCATTCCCGCGGCCAATCGCATGCGTTTGGCGACGCAAGATAGCAGTCGTAGCTTGAACTTATCTAATACTGTAGCGATTGTGGTTTACGAGGCCTGACGCCAGAATGGTCTTGGAGGCGGTCAGTAAAAACGACTAGGGGGTTACGACTCGATTTTAGGATCGCGCCCCATGAGCTTTTTAACGGCATCCTGTGGCTTCAGTTTTCCAGAGAGCACTTCGCGCATCATGGCGATAATGGGCATCTCAATTCCTAAACGTTTCGCCAAATCCCCCACTGCTGCCGAACACAGAACACCTTCAGCAACATGACCAAGACTGGCAAGGATTTCTGGCAAGGATTTGCCAGCAGCTAACTCAAGACCAACGCGACGATTGCGCGAGAGATCACCGGTAGCGGTCAAGATTAAATCGCCAACTCCCGTTAAGCCCATACAGGTTTCGGATTTGCCGCCTGCCGCTTTGACTAGACGCATCATCTCAGCCAAACCCCGCGTGAGTACTGCGGCACGCGCATTCAAACCCAAATCTAAGCCATCGCCAATGCCGGCCGCGATAGCCAATACATTCTTAATCGCGCCACCCAATTCAACACCGACTAAATCGTCGCTGGAATACACCCGCATATTGCCGTGATGAAAAACCGCCTGAACCTTCTCGCACAATTGAGGGAATTTACTTGCAATAGTTAATGCGCAAGGCATACCTGCGCCAACCTCGCGCGCGAAGCTTGGGCCAGATAAGGCGCCGTAAGAACGCGTGATGCCATGCGCATGAAGTTTGCTTTCACGTTCGACAACTTGATGCGGCAATAAAGCGGTATTAGGCTCTAGGCCTTTACATAACCAAATGATATTCAGTGGATGCTCAGCAATCTTGAGAGCTTCCGAGACGGTTTCGGAAAGTCCCGACATGGGTGTCGCAATCAACAGCAAATCATCACTCGACAGTCTTTGGATTGCCGCGGAAAAATCACTCTCGTACGTCAGCCCTTCGGGCAATTTGATGTTCGAGAGATAGGCGCGGTTTTCACCGCTTTTTTGAATATCTTCTAACTGTTGTTTACTGCGAGACCACAAACAAACTTCGCCATCTTGTAGGTGGCGAGCAGCTTGCGCAGCCATCGCCGTTCCCCAAGCGCCAGCACCAAGCAGTGTCACTTTCATGATCTGTGGGCTAACTTAAACCAGCTTAGTGAGGCTTGCCATCAGTTTCAGCACCCTCTTTCGCAGCAGCTTCTTGTTGCGCCTGCATCACGCGATGCTCATACATGCCATGGAAATTAATCTCATTCAAATGAATTGGCTGGAAGCCTGCGCGACTAATAGTGTCGGCGATATTTGAACGCAAGTATGGATAAAGAATTGTTGGGCATGCGATACCAAGCATTGGATCAATTTGCTCAACAGGAATATTGCTGAACTCAAAAATACCCGCTTGTTTTGCTTCTACTAAAAACAATACTTTCCCATCAACCTTGGCGGTCACGGCAGAGCTTAAAGCAACCTCGAAAATACCCTCGCTCAAAGGGGTAACAGAAATATCAATCTCAACCTGCACTTGTGGCTCTGACGCAACCAGCAGAATTTGTGGCGCATTTGGCTGTTCAAGAGAGACGTCTTTTAGATAAATACGCTGAATACGAAATCCAGGCTCTTTAGATTGGTCGGCGCCTGCTTGCGGTTCGGATGATTGTTCAGTCATTGCTAACTTTCTTTAATCTATTAAGCCAATAAAGGATCAAGCGTTCCAGCACGCTCCAATGCTACCAAGTCATCGTAGCCGCCAACATGGGTATCGCCAATATAAATTTGGGGAACAGTACGGCGACCAGTACGGGTCATCATGACTTCACGTTGAGCAGGATCGCGATCGATCAAAATCTTTTCCAGATTGCCAACGCCTTTTTTGATCAATAGCTTTTCAGCCATAACGCAATATGGGCAAACTTGAGTACTATACATTGTCACTGGAGGCATTAAATCTCCTTACCATTAACCAATGGTAGGGCTGCCGCTTTCCAAGCCTGCACACCACCATCCAAAGCACCCGCCTCAGCAAAGCCCAACTTTTGGACTTCAGCCACGAGTTTTCGTGACTGAGCGCCTGTCTCACAAACCAGAACCACAGGGTGCTTACGGTCCAATTTGAGCTTTTCAATAGCAGCAGTCAAGTCAGATGCATTAGCAAATTTGGCGCCTGGGAGATGCCCCGCCTTAAAGGCTTCCTCTGAACGCAGATCAAGTACATAAGCTCTGCGTCGGTTAATCCAAATCGTCGCTTCGGTGGGTGACAAGCCTTTTCCACCAATAAGCGTAGATAATGAGGGAAGGAAAAGCGCTATGCCTGAAACCAGCAGAAGGGCAATGAGCGCTAAATTATCAATTTGCATGAGAAAGTTCATCACGGAATTATAGAATGGTTCTATGAAACAACTTATCCTTATTCGTCATGGCGAATCCGCCTGGAACCTTGAAAACCGCTTCACTGGCTGGGCGGACGTTGACTTAACCCCTAAAGGCGCAGAACAAGCCCTAGCAGCAGGTGAAAACCTCAAAAAAGCAGGCTATGAATTTGATATCGCCTATACCTCTGTTTTAAGGCGCGCTATTCGCACCCTCTGGAACGTACAAGACACAATGGACTTAATGTGGCGTCCAGTGGTTCACAGCTGGCGCCTCAATGAACGTCACTATGGCGCCCTCACCGGACTTAACAAAGCGGAAACCGCTGAAAAATACGGAGACGCGCAAGTTCACATCTGGCGTCGCTCTTATGACGTGCGTCCACCTCTGCTAGAGCACGAAGATGAGCGCAATCCAAAAAATGATCCACGCTATTCAAAACTCAATTCTTCCGATATTCCATTGGGAGAATGTTTGAAAGATAACGTGGAGCGTGTGTTGCCATTGTGGAATGAATCTATCGCGCCTGCGTTAAAATCTGGTAAACGTGTTTTGTTGGTTGCGCATGGCAATAGCATTCGCTCTTTAATTAAATATCTAGACCAAATGTCTGATGAAGCCATCATGGAGGTAAATGTCCCTAATGGTATTCCGCTGGTTTATGAATTAGCCGACAACCTCAAACCTATTCAACACTTTTACTTGGATTAAAGCCGAAGAGATATGCGCCAATTTCTAAAGAATTTTGCCCTGATTTCTGTGGGTCTGATCGCTGGTGTGGCAGCTACGATTCAGCTCTCTGCGACCGCCCAGCAAGGCTCTCAGTTACCACTGGATGAGCTGCGCACCCTATCCAATGTCTTTGCGCAAATCAAACGTGAATATGTTGAGCCCATTGAAGATAAGCAATTATTGACCGATGCAGTCAAAGGCATGGTGAGTAGTCTTGATCCGCATTCCACCTTCTTAGATAAAAAAGATTTTTCAGAAATGCAGGAGCAGACCTCTGGAAAATTTGCCGGCATCGGAATTGAAATTACTTCTGAAGATGGTGTTGTTAAGGTGCTCAATCCGATTGAAGATAGCCCGGCAGCTCGTGCTGGACTCCAAGCCGGAGATTTAATCATACGCTTAGATGACAAACCCATGCGCGGCATGTCTCTCGATAAAGCGGTACGCACTATGCGCGGCACACCTGGAACCAAAATTACTTTGACGGTATTTCGTAAAAGCGAAGAGCGCAGCTTTCCAGTAACCATTACTCGGGCAGAAATTAAAGTTCAATCAGTCAAAACCAAAATTCTTGATAACGATATTGCTTGGGTAAGAATCACGAGCTTTCAAGAGCGTACCGTTCCTGATCTCGCTAGAAAATTGACTGATATTGCCAATCAAGATCCAAAGCTAAAATGCATCATTCTTGACCTCCGCAATAATGGTGGCGGTTTATTACAAGGCGCGGTAGGTGTCGCTGCTGCATTCTTGCCTGCAGATGCAATCATTGTCTCGACTAAAGGCCAATCGCCTGATTCAAAGCAGGTATTTAACGCCACTCCAGCCATATATCGCTTGAATGAATCCGGAGATCCTTTGGCTGGCGTACCAGCGATATTCAAAAAACTACCAATGGTAGTTTTAGTAAATGCCTATTCCGCATCCGCTTCTGAGATTGTGGCCGGAGCATTGCAGGACTACAAACGCGCGACCATCATTGGAAAAACTACCTTTGGAAAGGGATCTGTGCAAACTGTTCGCCCGCTGACCAACGATTCCGCCCTAAAAATTACTACCGCTTATTACTACACTCCAAGCGGCAAATCTATCCAAGCATTTGGAGTGAAGCCAGATATTCCAGTGGATCAAAATAAAGATGGCGATCCAGATGATGTATTAATCACTCGCGAGATTGATAGCGAAAAGCATCTGCGCAATAAACAATCTGCTGAAGACAAGTTAATTAAAGATCGTGAGCAACGTCGTCTTGAAGAATTACGGCGCATTGAAGACAAAAATGCCAAGAAGACTCTCGAAGAAAAAGAGAAAGAAAAAAACAAGAAGTCGCCTGAGCTTGGTAGCGCAGATGACTTCATGCTTTCTCAAGCGGTGGCCTTTATTAATGGTCAACCTGTGAAGCGCTCTTCATCTAAGCTCGAGTAATTTGCAAGTTCACGACCAGCATATGAATGACGAGCAGTTACTTCGCTACTCTAGGCATTTACTGCTTGAAGAAATTGATGTCGCCGGCCAAGAACAGCTTCTAAACGCGCATGCATTAGTGATTGGCGCTGACGGCCTGGGTAGTGCTGCCGCCCCCTATTTAACAGCGGCCGGCGTAGGTCACATCACCCTAGTGGACCATGACGCTATAGAGCTAACTAATGTACAACGCCAAATCATGCACGCTGAAGATAGTATCGGCAAAAGCAAAGTGGCCGCTGGAAAAGAATTTCTGCAGCGCCTCAATTCCAGCATTCGAATTGAAACTATTCAGGCTAAAGCAACTAGTCCGCTACTAGATGAGCTGTTACCAGGTGTGAGCATTGTTTTAGATTGCACAGATAATTTCTCCACTAGGCATCTCATTAACGCCGCTTGCGTCACACATCAAGTCCCGCTGGTGTCTGAATGAGCCCTGAAGTTTGATGGTCAAATAAGCGTCTTTGATACTCGAAATCCTCATTCACCCTGCTATGCCTGCATCTTCTCGCCTGATGATCAGTTTGAAGCAGTGAGTTGCTCTAGCATGGGAATCTTCTCACCTTTGGTGGGAATTATTGGAGCAATGCAAGCCGCTCAAGCTTTGCAACTCTTGATTGGTTTTGGAGAGTCCTTAGTGGGGCGAATGTTGCTTTGGAACGAGCGCACAACCAAAATCGATGAAATCCGCATTAGCCGCAATTCCGCATGTTTAGTGTGCGACTCGGAACGCTAATCGATCAAGACAGCAAGCGCTCTAAAGCCTGTGCCTGCTCCTCAGACTCATAAGCCCTCAGAACTCTAGGAACGCGGGCTCTTAATAAGCCAACATTCGCCTTCAAAATCTCGCGCTTGACCAATAACAACTGACTAAAGTGCATCGAGAAGTCAGTTAGCCCCAATGCCAGCAATAGTCGAGTTGAAGCGGGGTCTCCAGCCATCTCGCCACAAACTGCCACCGGCACATTTGCGCGTTTGGCTTGTTCAATAATGTTTGATAACAAATTCAATATGGCTGGATGCAAGGGGTCGTACAAATGCGCGACCGCATGATCGACACGATCAATCGCCAGGGTGTATTGAATTAAATCGTTTGTGCCAATCGACAGAAAATCAAATCGATTGATAAATAACGGTAGCACTAAAGCGGCAGCTGGAATTTCAATCATGGCGCCCACTTGAATATTGGGATTAAATGCTTTTCCGCGCTGATGTAATTGCTGTTTCGCTTTTTCAATCAATCTAAATGTTTCATCAATTTCTTTCCCATGCGCCAACATCGGAATCATGATGCGCGCTTGACCATGTGCTGATGCGCGCAAGATCGCCCTGAGCTGAGTTAAAAAGATTTCAGGCTCGGTTAGGGACCAGCGAATCGCCCGCAAACCTAATGGCGATGTGCCTGTTTGCGAAATGCCTCCACCACCACCAAAAGCCTTATCAGCGCCAACGTCAATCGTTCGGATATTGACTGGGAGGCCATGCATTAAATCCACCACGCGACGATATTCTTGATATTGCTGCTCTTCGTCAGGCAGTGCCTGCTTGCGATCCATGAATAAAAACTCGGAGCGGAATAAGCCAACTCCTACAGCACCTAACTTAACTGCTTGAATCGCATCTTCTGGCAATTCAATATTGGCGAATAACTCGATCTCAACGCGATCCGCTGTTTCCGTTTTGGCATGTTTTAACTGCTGTAGTTTGCGAGCCTCTTTTAAGACTTGAGTTTGCAGTTTGCGATATTCGGCTAGAAGATGCTCATCAGGAGCGACCACAACAACCCCTCGTTCACCATCCAATACGAGCCAATCCCCATGACGAATCATGTCACTCGCATGTCGCACACCCACTACTGCCGGGATTTCCATGCTGCGCGCCACAATGGCGGTATGGGAGGTCTTGCCGCCAAGATCCGTGACAAAGCCCGTGAAGGCGCGCTCTTTAAAGCGGAGCATGTCATGCAGAGCAATGTCATGAGCAACAATAATGGACTCAACCCCAATATCGCTTACAGGCAACAAATCGGAATCACCTAAGGAATCTTTTTGTTGGGCATTTAGAGCCTTGATCACGCGCTCGGCAACCTGCCGAATATCATTAGCGCGCTCTTTTAGATATGCATCCTCGATTTCAGCGAACTGCTGCAAAAGATCATTGAGTTCGGTAGTTAAAGCCCAGGCTGCGTTTAACCTTTGAGTGCGAATTAATTTAATAGGCTTTTCAGCTAAAGCGGGATCAGCCAATATCATGCCGTGCATATCTAAGAATGCAGCCATCTCTTGGGGTGCATCTTTTGGCAGACCTTGACGCAACTGTTCAAGCTCTAAGCGCACTTGATCAAATGCATCTAATAACTTTTGAGCCTCCGTCTCTTCTTTGCCAGCCTCAACAAGGTAATGACTTACTTCCAATGCTGCGCGAGAAATCAGTACCGCCTTGCCAATGGCAATGCCTTTCGATACCGGAATGCCGTGCAATGCAAAAGTCATTTATTTATTCGCCTTCACCAAAGCGGTCATTAATTAATGCAGTGAGTGCCTGCAAAGCTTCGTCTGCCTTCTCACCCACAGTTTCGAGAGTCACTGTACTGCCCATTCCCGCCGCTAACATCATGACGCCCATAATGCTCTTGGCGTTAATTTGACGCCCATTCCGTGACAAGAATATGTCACAGGGAAACTGCGCTGCTAGCTGAGATAGCTTTGCCGATGCGCGAGCATGCAAACCCAATTTGTTGATGATTTCAATTTCTGCAACAGGCATTAAATAATGACCCCTCTTTATTCTTGATTTACTGTTGCGCCCAAACGCAAGATTCCATGCTGCCCGCCAAAAAGCGCTTTTTGCGCTAACTCTTCTAGACCTTCTCCCCGATGAGAGATGCAGCGCATCAGCATTGGGAGATTAAGTCCCGCCAAGACAATCACAGGCGCATTTAAGCCAGACAAAGGGCCCATAGCTTCCAGCTTGGATGCAACATTCGCAGGAGTAGCGCCCATTACATCGGTCAAAATAAGCACGCCATTGCCGGTGTTCACCCCATAAGCAGCCTTGAGTACGCGATCAAAACTGGCCTTGTTATCTTCGTGAGGTGGAATATCAACTGCCCGAACACGTTCAGGCAAAACACCAAGGGTATGCTCAGCAAATCCCAGCATTGCACTTGCAACCGGTGTATGAGCGACGATGACAATTCCAGCCATATTTTTATACCAATTCTTTCTCTAATGCTGTCAACCAAAATTGCGCAACATTAAAGTTGCTTTGGTCAGTAATTTCAACAAAACAAGTCGGGCTCGTCACATTAATTTCGGTGAGATAGCCACAAATTAAATCTAATCCAACCAAGAATAATCCACGTCGGCTTAAGATGGGCGCTAATTTTTCTGCAACTTTTTTCTCAGTCTCGGTTAAAAGCATTGCGACACCCTTTCCGCCGGCCGCTAAATTACCGCGAATTTCACTACCCTGAGGAATGCGAGCCAGCGCAAATGGCACAACCTCGCCCCCAACTAAAAGTACGCGCTTATCACCCTGAGCAATTTCCGGAAGAAAGCGTTGAACCATTAACGTTCTTTCGCCATTTTCTCCAAGCGTCTCCACAAGACTGGCAAGGTTAAGCCCATCAGCCCCCACCCTAAATACACCCATGCCACCCATGCCGTCTAAGGGCTTTATAACGATATCGCGGTGAGTTTGATGGAACTGCTCAACAGCAGCCAATTCACGCGTAACCAAAGTGGGCGGAATAAGCTCCGGAAATTCTGTAATGGATAACTTTTCCGCATGAGCTCGAACGGCACTTGGTTCGTTAAATACTTTTGCACCTTGAAGAACGGCAGCCGACAGCAACCAAGTGATATTGAGGTACTCAATATCAAATGGAGGATCTGTGCGCATGAGTACCGCAGCAAAAGACTTCAGTGCTCGAGACTCGATGTCGCCCAACTCAAGCCAAGCGGTAGAACTTGGTTTAATCGCCAAAGACTGGCAATCAGCAACAACGAAGTCATCTCTCCATAAAAACATTTCTGCTTTGACAAAACCGCAAATGATGCCCCGCCTCTTGCGCCACGCGCATCATCGCCAGCGTGGAATCTTTTTGAATCTTGAAAGACTCCAGTGGATCTGCAATAAAAAGAAGGTCCATTTTTTCTATTGAGAAATGAGTGTTTTATTTATGCGGCTTCAGCATTGGGGTCAGTACGTTCTAACTCCAATGATGCGGCAAGAAGCGCCAAGCGAGCAACAACGCCATATAAGTAGAAACGATTAGGGGCTGCGCTTCCTGGCTTAGCGCCTAGGTCTGGCATTGAGTTTTGCTCGAATGCCAAAGGGACAAAATGCATGCCAGGCGCATTTAGATTTTCATCTGGGCCACGATCAGTATGTACGCGATAGAAGCCGCCGATCACATAACGATCGATCATGTATACCACTGGCTCAGCGACTGCCTCATTGACCTTTTCAAATGTGTAGACGCCTTCCTGAATCAATACATCGCTTACCTCAAGACCTGCCTTAACCACACTCATTTTGTTGCGATCTTTACGGTTCAAGCCTTTTAACTGAGCAGGATCATTCACTACCATCACACCCATGCCGTACGTGCCCGCATCGGCTTTCACGACTACATATGGCTTCTCTTGGATGCCATATTCACGATATTTTTTCGCAGTCTTTTTCAGAACCTGCTCGACCGCGGTTTGTAACTCGTCCTTACCCTTGCGCTCATGCAAATTAATATTCGAGCAGCTCGAAAAATAGGGGTTGATCATCCACGGATCGATATCTACTACTTTGGCAAACTTCTTTGCCACCTCTTCATAAGCGGCAAAGTGATTCGATTTACGACGAACATGCCAGCCTGCATATAGTCCCGGCAGCAAATATTGCTCGTAAATATTTTCTAGAATCGGAGGAATCCCTGCCGATAAATCGTTATTCAACAAGATAGAGCAAGGATCAAAATCCTGTAAGCCCAAACGTTGCTTCTTCAGGCCGAGTCGAGAAAGCGGCTCCATGAGCAAGCGATTGCCGTCAGGCAACTCAATCCAGGTGGGCTTCTTAATTTCTTCTGAAAAAGTACCGAGGCGAACATTCAATCCAGCTTGACGCAAAATTGAAGAGAGCCGATCGGTATTTTGCAAATAGAAAGTATTGCGAGTGTGCGGCGCTGGAATTAATAGTAAATTTTTTGCTTCAGGACAGATCTTTTCAATGGCAGCCATCGCCGCTTGTACAGCCAAAGGCAACATTTGCGGCGAAAGGTTATTAAACCCACCAGGTAAAAGATTGGTATCTACCGGAGTCAGCTTAAAGCCAGAATTGCGCAAATCAACTGAACAATAAAAAGGTGGCGTATGTTCTTGCCACTCCAGCCTGAGCCAACGCTCAATAGTTGGGGTCGCTTCTAGAACCTTTGACTCTAGTTCGAGCAAAGGGCCACTAAGTGCAGTAATGAGATGTGGAACCATTCCACCATTGTAAGATTATTAAAAGAAAGACGCGGGATCCAGGGATCCCGCGCTTCAAAACTAGGTAGTTAACCAAAACCACCCAGTGAGGGGTAAATCTACAGGTTAAGACTCGTAAGCAGACTCACCGTGAGAGCTAATATCCAAGCCCTCGCGCTCTTGGTCTTCCTTGACGCGCAAACCAATCACAATGTCGCCTAATTTGAAGACAATGCAAGAAACCACGCAAGACCAAATTACAGTCACAATCACGCCTTGGCTTTGAAGCCATAACTGACTAGCAATAGGGTAATCAGGGGCAACAGCATTTGCCACATAATCCCAGATACCTGGTCCGCCCAATGCTGGATCAGCAAACACGCCGGTTAACAAAGCGCCTAAGATGCCACCAACGCCATGCACGCCGAACACGTCCAAGCTGTCGTCTGAACCCAAAATTCGCTTAAGGCCAGAAACACCCCATAAGCAAACCACACCAGCGGCAGCACTGATGATAAGTGCGCCCATTGGACCAACAAAGCCAGCGGCAGGAGTAATAGCAACCAAACCAGCTACGCATCCAGAAGCGGCACCCAGCATGGAAGGATTGCCTTTTGTAATCCACTCAGCAAATGACCAACCCAATACTGCGGCAGCCGTTGCCAATAATGTATTTACGAACGCCAGCACTGCACTGCCATTTGCTTCAAAAGCTGAGCCAGCATTAAAACGAAACCAACCAAACCACAAGAGTGACGCGCCCATCATGACGAATACCAAATTGTGCGGCTTCATTGCTTCCTTGCCATAACCCAGACGCTTGCCAACAACATATGAACCTACTAAGCCAGCGATCGCAGCATTGATGTGCACAACAGTGCCACCAGCAAAATCGAGAACACCCTTTTGCCATAACCAACCAGCACGCGCTGTAATTGCTTCAAGCGATGCAGCATCTTTGATGTCATCAGGACCAGGCCAGAACCAAACCATGTGAGCGATTGGCAAGTAGCTGAAAGTAAACCAAAGAATCACGAACAAAATGATTGCGGAGAACTTTGCACGCTCAGCAAACGCGCCAATAATCAAACAGCAAGTAATGGTTGCAAATGCAGCTTGAAAGGCCATAAACACATATTCAGGGATAACAACACCTTTACTAAAGGTGGCTGCTACGGATTCTGGGTTAATACCTTGCAAGAACAAGCGATCCAATCCACCAATAAATGCCGCGCCTTCACTAAATGCAAAGCTATAGCCATAAAGAGACCATAAGACCGTTATCAATGAAAAGATAAACATACACTGTACGAGTACAGAGAGAATGTTCTTGCTGCGTGTTAAACCACCGCAAAACAAAGCCAAACCAGGCAAAGTCATCAGAATTACTAATGCAGTACACACTAGCAACCAAGCTGTATCCGCTTTATTGCACTTTTCAGAGCAAAGTACTGCAGCAGGTTCTGCCGCAGGAGCGGTTACAGCAGGTTTTTTAACTTCATCAGCATACGCTGGAGAAGTCAACATTACACCAGTAACACCAATAGCCAAAGCCATTGCACCACCAGCGACGAGTCGTTTCATCCAAGTTAACATTTTGAACCTCTCTGTAAAGTGCTGACGCGCCGGTTTCACCGGTACGAATACGAATGACGTGCTCAACTGGTGAGACAAAAATCTTGCCATCACCAATCTTGCCTGTACGCGCGGATTTTTCAATCGCCTCAATCGCACGCTCCAAGATTCCATCTTCAACAGCAGCTTCAATTTTTACTTTAGGTAAAAAATCGACAACATACTCAGCACCGCGATACAACTCAGTGTGACCCTTTTGAAGACCAAAGCCTTTAACTTCAGTAACGGCAATGCCCGAAACTCCCACTTCCGAGAGAGCCTCGCGCACTTCGTCAAGCTTGAATGGCTTGATGATTGCGCTAATTAATTTCATACGTTTCTCCGTTTAGAGTGGCAATTAGAAGGTTTTTGTTAAATAAATCAAATCTGTTTGACCGCCAAGGTTTCTTCCAGATGGTGATGAGTACGCATCAACATTCGCGTAAGAACCTGTGCCTTGCTTAACATTAGTACCCACATAGGCAGCAGATGCAGACCGGCCACCACCAAAGTCTTTGGTTAGGCCCAGCTTCCAATCAACATCGCTAACCGATGCTTGACCAGCTTGGTAGTATTGGCCAGCAATCTTTTGATTGCCAACGTGTCCATTCAAAGTGATGCCATAGAAACCAGTGTCGTAGTTAGCAGTTACATCAAGATAATTAGATCCTGTGCTACTCGTAAAGCCGAATGTATTACTTAGGGCGTAAGAGAATTTCAAAAACCCAGTAACAGGACCGAACGTTGCATTTTGCGCAACGTAAATTTCTGTTGTATTTGGGTTCACAGCACCAGCAACAATTCCGCTGGTTTGGTAATAGTACTGCAAGATACCAATATCTGAAGCAAGCCCCTCAGCAATTCAATCCTTTTTAAAGCCGCCATAAAAATCCATCTCGATAGGCGCGCTCTTAACTGCGTTAGCATCTGACACCCAGCTGATAGAAGAGTTCCAGTTACCGATATACAAACCGCTTTCATGAGCATAGTCAAAGCCACCTTGAATAGCTGGCTTGTCATTCGATGGAGAGATGCCGCGATAGATATAGTTGTTAGTAACAGTAACGTTCTCAGCAATTGGGCTGCCTGCATCCTCGGGATCAGTAGGCGTATCGGCCGCGAATGCTGATGTGCATGCTAGTCCGCTCAACGACGCAACCGCTGCGGCAGAGATTGCTGTCTTTTGAATTGTTCTCATGTGTTACTCTTTACTAGTTTCAAATCAAAATGGGTTAAATGCTTATTGCATGGAGTGATAATGACGGTCGGGCCTATTTTGAATTGCCGCGGATTCCCATAAATAATGCTCTTGCACTTATTTGGTGCTCAATCCTGCACCTGATGTGTGAATTTTGATCATTTTTTGGGGTGTTACCCCTTTTGATGCATTGTTACCAATCCAACTTAAAATATGAATCCGCATCTTTTCTGCAACTTTCAATAGAACTGCGAACATTCATCATGCAAAAACCTGGCGAAATCCTCGAACAAATCCAACGTATCGCTAACGATATGCAAAACAAGGTTGGTGACGCGATTCGTCATTCGCCTGCTCAGGAGATTGAAAAGAATGTGCGCGCCATGATGAACCAGGGATTTCAAAAAATGGACTTAGTGACGCGCGAAGAGTTTGCGCTTCAAACTAAAGTACTCGCGAAGACACGTGAAAAGTTAGAAGCGCTTGAAGCTAAAGTGGCGGCGCTTGAAAAACAGTAGTAGCCAACTACTGTCAAAAATTCAATTTTAGAGTTTTATTCTGGGGGAAAAATCACTAAAGAAGTTTTCATACTCTTCTTTAGTGAAAAAAGTTTTTGCATTTCCTGAACCTGCATGTGTATGCAGGATAGATATTTGATAGATCCAACTATCCCCATTAGGGGCTACGCGATGAATCCAACGAACGCGCATCAGTTGTTGTGATTTCCCATCTTTCTTTAAGGCAAGAAAATAGTCTTTAATTGGCAAGCGTTGTCGTTCGGCTGTTTTATCAAACCCATCCTCAACAACACTCTCGCCACCAGATGCCTTTGCCCTATCAATTAAGTTGGCCTGCAATTGCGAAAGCAGCGTATTTAGTGAAGCGCTTTGACTTACTAGCAGCTGAATAGTGCTGATCGAGTAAATGTCATCATCCATTTTTACCGCTTCACGCGTTTGCAAAAACTCTTGATCAAGATAGGGGATGCGGCGCTCTAATTTATCGGGCTTACCTGGAAATAAAGCGGTATATCTTTCTTGAGGAGATCGGACTGTGCGCCAATCTAGCCTGGGACTACAAGCAATCAAAAAAAATAGAGGCGTCAGTAAAACAACGACTCTAAAGACCCCCTCTAAACAACCCCAGCTCCATGTGCCTGTTGATCCGCATGATAGCTTGAGCGCACCATCGCGCCGACGGCTGCATGGGAGAAGCCCATGGCATAAGCCTTTTCTTCAAACATCTTAAATACATCTGGATGGACATAACGCGTGACAGGCAAATGATGTCCAGAAGGAGCAAGATACTGGCCGATAGTCAGCATGTCGATATTGTGCTCGCGCATATCGCGCATCACTTCCAAAATCTCTTCATCTGTTTCGCCCAAACCCACCATCAAGCCGCTCTTAGTTGGTACATGAGGAAAGCGCACTTTAAAATCTTTTAAGAGTTTTAAAGAATGCAGGTAGTCTGCACCAGGTCTGGCTTGTTTATATAAACGTGGCACTGTTTCAAGATTGTGATTCATGACATCAGGCAATCCACTAAGTGCATGCTCCGCAAAAATATCCAACGCCTTATCCAGGCGTCCACGGAAGTCCGGCACTAACATCTCGATGCGGGTATTAGGCGAAAGAGCGCGTGACTGAGAGATGCAATCCACATAATGTATAGCGCCACCATCGCGGAGATCATCGCGATCTACGCTAGTGATGACAACATAATTGAGTTTAAGCGCAGCAATAGTACGCGCTAAATTAGCCGGTTCTTTTTCATCGAGAGGATCGGGCCTACCATGCCCAACATCACAAAATGGGCAACGACGCGTGCACTTATCACCCATGATCATGAAAGTTGCAGTGCCTTTGCCAAAGCATTCGCCGATATTAGGGCAGCTCGCTTCTTCGCAAACGGTTACCAACTCGTTCTCGCGCAAAATCTTTTTGATTTCAGAAAAACGGGAATTCTTAGAAGCAGCTTTAACTCGAATCCAATCTGGTTTTTTTAGAACCTCCTCTAGAGGAACAATTTTGATTGGAATGCGCGCGGTCTTCTCCCTGGATTTTTGCTTGCGAGATGCGTCGTAGTTGAGGTCTTGGCGCACCTCAATAGTTGTGCTGGAGTCAGGCTTATTTGTTGTCATGATGGGATCAGTTGCTTCTGTAAATGCTGCACAAGCCTTTGGCTAATAGTGTCTATATTGTCCTTGATCCCAAGGGTTTGCATATCAACCGTCTTTAAACCCTGATAGCCACAGGGGTGGATGCGCTTGAAAGCCTCCAAATCCGTTGCTACATTTAAGGCAAGACCATGGTAGGAGCAGCTTTTGGAGACCTTCAGGCCTAATGCGGCAATCTTGGCGCCAATCCACTCCGAGGGCACTCCAGATTGCTCAGAGACATAAATTCCAGTGGCGCCAGGATGTCTTTCTGCCTGAATTCCAAAATCTGCCAGCGCATCTATCACCGCCTGCTCAATCCGTGAAACCAATTCTTTGACGAAAATTCCGAGACGTCGAAGATCCAGTAGTAGGTAGACCACAATTTGGCCGGGACCGTGATAAGTGATCTCACCACCCCGATCAACCTGAACCAGGGGAATATGATTGCTTGGTGAGTGAAGATTGCCCGCGTCCCCAGCCAAACCCAAAGTGAACACCGGAGGATGCTCTAAGACCCAAATCTCATCGGGCGTTTCGTTTGTGCGCTCTTTAGTAAATGCTTGCATCGCCTCATACGTAGACGCGTATTCCGCCAATCCCAGTTGTTTTACTAGAGCCGACATTAGTTAAATTGGTTGATTACAGAACAACACTAACCAACGGATGCGTATATAAAGTTCTATAGAGCTCATCTAACTGCTCACGACTAGTGGCGGTAATTGGCAAGGTGATACCCAGATAGTTGCCGTCTTTAGAGGGCCGTTGCTCAACCTTACTTTCATCGAATGTTGGATCGAATTGCTTGGCGATATGAATAATCGCAGGCAAATATTCTGGGTTTGTTTTACCCATTACCTTGATTGGAAATAAAGAGGGATATTCGATTAAAGATTTTTCTTCAGTCATGGCTTTACTTTCTATATTTAATTATTTGCGGTGATCTGGCATGCCCAACCAAGCGCCGGTAATAATGTTACGAATGCAATGTAAGCGACGATGGAAGAAATGATCGGCACCAGAAACCACCTGTACTGTGCGCTCTTGTGGGCGCGCCCAGTCTAGAACGTCAATCAGTGGAATGGTTTCATCCAATTCACCATGAATCAAAATCGTATCCGCGGGAACTTGAGCCAACGTCCATTTACCAGCGGCGCTACCTACCATCACAAGACGCTCAGCTGGGCGCCCCAGATCCGCAAGCCTTTGCACTACATGGCTGCCAACAAAACTTCCAAAAGAGAATCCTGAAACAACCAATGGCAAAGTATTTGCGTTGGCCACCCACGGCTGACTTGCAGTCGCTTCGCATTGACTCCAGCTAGATGGCGTACGCATCCAATCAGTCACATGAAGTAAATCTTCTAGCTCACCAACACCATCATCATGCACTCCCGCAGTTCCACCTACGCCGCGGAAGTTTGGACGTACGCTAACGTAACCGAGCTGGTTGAAGGCGCGTGCCATTGTTTGGGCCACCTTGTTATCCATTGTTCCGCCCATCAAAGGATGTGGGTGAGCAACCAGAGCCAAACCACGTACTGCGAATAAAGGCTCGTTTTTTAATTCATCCGGAAGATCAATAGACATTTCCATTGAGCCAACAATGCCTTGAATATGAATTACTTTTGTGCGGCTATTCATAAAACACTTTCAATTATTTGAAATCACTAAGTCAATTGCAAGCGCTCAACTACGCGTCCTGCGATTCAATGGGATTGGATAATTTCCTAAACATCTTCAACGTCAACCAAGGTATACCAAATACCCTCTGGGTAGATCACCATTACAGGGCCATCAGCACATCTATCTACACAGCCAGCCTTATGCACGCAGATCTTTCCCGGGCCTGCAAGACCAAGCTCTTTCACTCTTTTTTTGCATAATCAAATAGAGCAAAGGCGTTGTGCTGAGCACAACAATCTTCACCGTTACTACGCTGGTTTAAACAAAAAAAATAAATGGTGTGACAAACTCATAGAAAAATTATATTCATCAATGTTTGGATTTAAGTTCTGTGGCACTGCGAAGCATCCAAATTAGCGCCAGAGGTAGCCATACTACCGAAACCCACTGCATGAGTTCATTAAAGTGCAATAAACGCCCTTGATGTCAGTGCCTAAGGGTCAAAATGAAATAGGGGTTATCAGGCAAAACATTCACCGCTATGGTGATACCAAGCAAGCAAACCATGGTCATCCAAAAGCGATTGCTTTGCTTTAACTGTAGAGCCCATCTCAATAAAACACTTCCCAACACCATGCTCCAGAGAGCGCCCGTAGTGAGCCAGATCAAGCTGAACTCAGCGCCAAACTGAAGCGCCGTAAACCATATCTTAATTAGCACGGTCAAAGCTAAAAGTCCGTTGAGGATGCGCCACTGAGTAGCCTTTGCGCGTAGCCCCCAAGAAAGTAGCAATGCAACTCCGAGCCAACAGAGTGAGGTGATCACCATCTCTTGAGCTACGTGATTGATTACCAAAGTACCCCAATCAACTGAGCCAAAAATGGCATGTCCCCATGCGCCCGTTCCCAGCCATGAGCTTTGCGGATAAATTTGCGACCACGGGAATAACAGAAATAAAGCGCACGCCGCCCAATCCAAGCCAAACCACTGATCAAATCGACGACGCATAGCACTTCCAGAAAGCCACTGCGGTCCCGGAGGAATGGCCAATAAACCACCGAATAAATTAGCCCACCAATCCATCTGACTCGGTATGCGAGTCGGCAGCCAAGACTGTAGCGTTTCTACGCCCAACGCTAGAGCTGCGCTCAGCCCAAGGGCAATCCCTAAAGCTACAAAGTTACGCCAGCGCGGATAGGCGGCAAACATCACCAAAAACCCAAAAGGGATATAAGCCAGAATATTGACTGCTACATCAAATAAAGTAATAAAACGAGGTAACGGGGCATCCAACCAGGCCCAAGCGGATATTCCATTCTGGAAATCAAACTCAAAGGGGTTGAGGCTCACGTAGAGGATCAAGAGCGCGTAACTGAGACTAATAGCCCTAGCCAATGGCATAGCTTGCAGCGGCCATACCAATTTCCGGGGTCGTTGCTCTTTTTGATCCACCCCACAATTCTAGGTCAGACCTTTCTACAATGACGGAATGACTGCAAATTGCATACTTGAGCGCGTTATTGAGACCAGATCAACCAATGATGATCTTTTAGAACGCTGGCGCGCTGGCCAGTTAATTGACCCCGTGGCTCGTATTGCCCATAAGCAAACAGTCGGCAAGGGGCGTGCGGGTCGGTCGTGGTTAGCCAATTCAGAGGATTCACTGTGCTTTTCTTTAGCCTTCCCCTTTAAAAGAACTCCTGCCGAACTTAGCGGCTTGAGTCTACTGGTTGGTCTGGCAGTAATCTCGGGCATTGCCCAAGCCTGCAATCTCAGCGAATCACAACTGCATCAGGCAGGCCTACGTCTAAAGTGGCCAAATGATTTATTGCTTAATAACAGCAAACTCGCCGGCATCCTCATTGAGGGCGGCCAAGCAAAAACAGGCGATACAACCTGGATGATTATTGGTGTTGGCATCAACTTAAGTAACGCAGAATTTATTGCAGCAAATCTGGGCAGCGGACTCAAGGCCATCTCACTTGATCAGATTACAAAAACACTACCTGATACAGAATACCTCTGGCTTAAATTAATTTCCTCACTCGAAAAACATCTTGCGGAATTTGATCTCTATGGATTTCAATCCTGCAGAGAACGCTGGATGACATGGGATGCCTATCGGGATCAAAGTGTATGCATTTCAGGCGCCGGCAAAAACTCCACCTATGGAATCGCAAAAGGCGTTGATGAATCCGGGGCGTTACTATTGCAACAAGAAAACAAAACGATTGCCATTCATGCGGGTCATGTTTCATTGCGGATTCAATCATGAGCCTTTATTTATTCTTTGATGTTGGCAATACCCGTCTCAAGTGGGCGGCCGTGGAGTCCACTGAAAAGCCAAACGTCCAACAAAAAAAATTGTGGGCTTACTCTGGATCTGTCAGCAGCAAATCTTTGCAATCGACAGAGCATCCCGCTGAACTTGCAGACTATATTTCCAAGACACTACCCAAGCCAGACGCTATAGGCTTTAGTTGTGTTGCAGGTGAAGACGCAATCGTCAATCTCAAATCACTATTTCCGCAATGGAGCGATTTGAAGTGGCGGGAATTAAAAGGTGATAGCGCTTACCCAGGAATGCGTAGCCTTTATCAAGACTCCAGCAAACTGGGTGCCGACCGCTGGGCCGCGCTCATTGGGGCTCGAGCCTTATCCAGCTATAACACTTTGGTTGTAAATGCAGGCACCGCCACCACCATTGATTTGCTGGGCTCCAACGGCCTTCATTACGGCGGCTGGATCTTGCCTGGCCTAAGCCTAATGCAAGAAAGCTTACAGAGTAAAACGGCTCAACTCCCTTTAGCGGTTCGCGAAGAAACCAGACAAGAATTTGGCATCAACACGAATGAAGCGATTATCGGCGGATGCGATGCAGCGCAGATCGGCGCCATTCACTACGCACTACTGCAAGCTAAAAAAATGAATTGCCCAGTTGAAAGAATTTGGCTTGATGGTGGCAACGCCAAAATTCTGTTGGATCAAATTAAAAAATCGGATTTACAAAACTGGTCTATTGAGCAAACGAATAGCTTAGTGCTGCGCGGAGTCTGGGCTTGGCTGCTTGCAATCCTTTAAGAGCGGATCTTACCTAAAAGGCTTGTGGTTGAGCGCTCATATAGAAATGGGATAGCGATTGCTTTGCCGCCCCAACTTTTGACTAGGCGGGTTTCTGCCAAGGCATCAATCTCATAATCTCCGCCCTTGACATAAATATGTGGGCGAATTTTTTCAATTAGATTTACTGGTGTTTGCTCAGCAAACAACACGGCCATATCAACGCTCTCCAACGCTGCTAATAGGGCCTGACGATCTGCTTCAGAGTTAATCGGCCTGTCATCGCCTTTACCCAACATCTTGACTGAGGCATCTGAATTCACGCCCACAACCAAGCTGGCCCCCAAGGCACGTGCCTGCGCTAAATAACTAGCGTGACCGCGATGCAAAATATCAAAGACGCCATTCGTAAACACTAATGGCCTAGGGAGATTCGCCAAACGAGTTGCAAGCTGATCTGGCTGGCAAACTTTGGCTTCGAAAGAGGGTGGTGACAACTGACTCATGAATCAATATTAATGGCAATTATCTCATGCCAGCAATATTAGCCAGAATGTCTTAGACTTGGCCCCTATCCAATGAAATTTAAAGGCGCAATATGTACCGCTATCTATTGAACTGCCTATTTGGCTTATTCGCCCTCTTCTATGGACTCTAGATTGCCAATGCAACCAGCTGCGGTCCACTGCTATCGCATGCCTTTCCGCGCCTGCAGGATGAGGCACCACAAAATCTCTGCCAATATCAAGGCAAAGTCATTCTGGTGGTTAATACGGCAAGCTTCTGCGGGTTTACAAGTCAATACGAAGGTCTTGAAAAAATTTACGCCAAATATCAAGATCAAGGTTTTGTAGTTCTAGGTTTTCCATCCAATGATTTTGGACAACAGGAGCCAGGCAGCAATAAAGAGATTGCAGATTTTTGCAAAAACACTTACGACGTCAAATTTCCGATGTTTGCTAAAAGCACAGTCTCCGGCAACAATCCAAATGCCTTATTCAAGATGCTGATTGCCAAGACAGGCACAACGCCAAAATGGCATTTTTATAAGTACTTGCTAGACCGCAATGGCAATGTTGTTGACTCTTATGGAAGCATGACTAAACCAACTAGCAGCAGCATTACCAATCCAATCGAAAAACTGTTGGGAGAAAAGGTTCAGTAATTCAAATGGATTACCATCCATTGCCACACCAGGAAATAACTTAGAGCTTACTGCTTGTATTTATTCTTGCGAATTTTCTCTTCCAAGTACTCCATCACTGCGATTGCTTTCGCCTTAGAACCGGCTATAGAGTGTGAGGTTACATATTTACCTTGCATCACAATAGTAGGCACGCCATCAATTCGATAGGCTTCAGCCAGCTGTTTAGCGGCCCGCGCTGTCGAAATCACCGCAAAGGAACGATACGTCGCTAAGAAAGTGTTGCGATCTATTCCTTGTGAAGCAACCCAATCCGCAATCTCTGACTCCGTTAAAAGACGCTTGTTTTCCTTATGCGTGGCATACATGACTTTTTCATTAAGAGCATCGCCTTTGCCCATGGCTTCAAGGGCATAAAACAATTGGCTGTGCGGCATCAAATCATCACGGAAAGCAACCGGAACTCTTTTAAAGACAACATCTTTAGGTTGGTGTTTTACCCAGCTACTAAGCTCAGGCTCAAAGTCGTAACAGTGAGGGCAGCCATACCAAAAGAATTCGATCACCTCTACCTTGCCTTTAGTTTCTACCGGCTGCGCCACGGGCAATATACGATAGTCAAAGCCTTCTTGAATTTTTTGACCTTGCGCACTGGCAAAGCCACTTAAAGAAAGGAGTGCGAATAATGTAATTACACGTCTGCTACATGAAATCATGATTTACTAGATTTAATTAAAGTTGGTTTAATGCCAATGCCATTTAATTTGTCACGAACTGAGTTACTCTCTTCAACACTGTTGTAAGGGCCTACACGTACGCGCCACAGCGTATTGCCATCACTTGTCACGTCACTCAACTGGGCTTGAATGCCCTGTATCGCCAAATTTGCTTTTTGCGCATCTGCGTCTGCACGCTTTGTAAATGCGCCTACCTGCAAGAAATAAATAGCGTCTGATTTAGCAGTCGAAGTGGAGGAGGCATCTACAGGTTTGTCGGCGGACTTTTTGCCATTAACCAAATCGGCAATCGGATCTGCTGAAGCAGGGGCTGGTGACTTGCCCTGAAGCGGCTTATTTAAATCCACCGGCTCAGCAGGTGTCGCTGTTTCGCCCTCAGCAGGCGCAGCAGAAGGCTTAATAGTCAAAGGTAGGCTTGGGGCGCGCATGCCGGGCCGCTCTTGAGGCGTATTTTTGGAAAGATAAAAAGCGATAACAAACGCAATTCCAAGACCAACACCTAAACCCAAAATAAAGCCTAAGATAGTGCCGCCATATTGGGCATCTCTAGCATCAACCCGATGTTGAACGAAGCCAGTTTGCTGATTCGGTGTTTTCATCATTTCCTCATCTTACATCTTCACTTCGCACATTGCCATTACATCTTTTCTGGCGCTGATACCCCAAGTACTTTTAAGCCATTCTGTAAAACCTGACGGGTTGCAGATAGCAGCGCTAGACGTGCCAATTTTAAATTTTGATCGTCAACCAATACACGATCAGCGTTATAGAAGGTATGGACGTCACCCGCTAAATCACGCAAGTAAAAAGCCAAGGCATGAGGCGCCAATTCTTCGGCGGCAGTTGTCAACAGCTCCGGATACTCTGCCAAACGGCGGAGTAAATGATCGGACACCTTGCTTTGCAAAAGCGAAAGATCTACTGCAGCCAAATCAGATATTTGACCACCCCATTGTTGCAAGATTGAACTAATTCGAGCATGCGCATACTGCACATAGAACACCGGGTTCTCATCATTTTGCTGTAAGGCTAAATCGATATCGAAAAAAAATTCAGTATCTGCCTTACGAGAAATCAAGAAAAAGCGTACTGCATCACGTCCGCGCTGCAAAGCCAATTCTCTTTCTTCTGGCGTCATCTCTGGCGTAACCCCGCCAGACCATTCAACCAAATCACGCACCGTGACATACGAGCCTGCGCGCTTAGAAATTTTCACTTCTTCACCGTGACGCATCACCGTCACCATTTTATGCAGCACATAATCTGGGTAAGTTTTAGGAATATCCCAACCGCGCTTCTGGGCTACGCCCTGTAAACCTGAGCGAACACGGGCAATCGCTCCATGGTGATCTCCGCCCTGGACATTAATCACCTTATGAAAGCCACGGTTCCATTTGCTGATGTGATAGGCGACATCAGGCACAAAGTACGTAAAGCTGCCATCAGATTTACGCATGACACGATCTTTATCATCACCGTCATCTGTAGTCTTTAACCATAAGGCGCCTTCAGATTCATAGGTCTTACCAATGCTTTGCAAATCACCCACAATTTGCGCCACGCTACCATCGGTATACAAAGAAGATTCTAAGTAATAGCAATCAAACTTCACGCCAAACGTTTTGAGATCAATATCTTGTTCGTTACGCAAATAGGCAACGGCAAACTGGCGAATCGCTTCAATGTCATCTTTAAATTCTGGAGAAGCTTTAAACGCAGCGGCAATCTCCGCAATATATTCGCCGTTATAGGCTTGCTCAGGCCACTTCGCGTCACCTGGTTTTAAGCCTTGTAAACGAGCCTGAACTGACAGCGCTAAATTCGCAATTTGCACACCGGCGTCGTTGTAATAAAACTCGCGGTGAACTTTGATACCCTGGGTCGCCAACAAATTCGCCAAAGCATCGCCAAGCGCCGCCTGCCTTCCGTGACCGACATGTAACGGCCCCGTTGGATTGGCTGAGACAAACTCAATCATGGCACTAGAAGTAGACCCGTTACTTAGCTCAGACTCGCCAAAATGCGTTCCCGCAGAAAGTATTTCCTTTACCACCGTAGTTTTAGCGGCATTGCTTAAGCGGAAATTAATAAAACCAGGGCCAGCGATTTCACAAGACGCAATCAGCTCATTGAATCCCGCTTGCTGCTGGAGGCGTTCAACTAAGGCTTGTGCGAGCGCGCGTGGGTTGAGTTTCCAGGCCTTAGAAAGCTGAAGGGCGATATTACAGGCGACATCTCCATGATCAACAGCTTTAGGACGTTCTAGACGCGGGACAGGGGCCTCTTCTAGGCCGCGCTCCTGAGCTAAGCCTGCTAGGGCAGCACTGAGCATTTCAATTAAGCGATTTTTATTAGTAGACAACATAGATAAGTGAGTTTATCAGGTGGTAAGCTATCGAAATGATCTATCAATTTCGCTCAAAAGCTGGTCCAGCCGTCATCATGCTGGCGGACCTGACCAAACGAATTGTTGATATTTTGGGGCGTCCTTTAGAGCCTTGCGGGATTCTGACGATTGAACAGCTCCCAGACCTGATCACTGCGCTAGAAACCGCCATTCTCAAAGACCTTGAAGAGCGAGCTAAGGTAAATGAAGACGCCGAGAATGGGTCTGAGAAGCCGAAGCTAGCCGATCGTCTTGGTCAACGCGCCTACCCATTCCTAGAGCTGATGAAGCAAGCTAGGGCCAAAAACGAACCAGTGATGTTGGGCGTTTAATCCAACAAACTCGCTAGCTGGCGTCGGGTATCTTCGACACTTTGGCCTCGGCGCTTCGCCAAGTCTTCCACCTGATCATCGGAAAGCTTGCCCACATTAAAGTAGCGCGCATCTGGATGAGCCAAATAAAAACCGCTGACGCTGGAAGCCGGATTCATGGCCATAGATTCGGTCAGAGTCATGCCAATATCCTCAGAGCCAATAACGCGTAATAAATCCTCTTTAACCTCATGAGCAGGACAAGCAGGATAGCCAGGGGCTGGACGAATACCGCGATACTCTTCATTAATCATCTGATCATTGGTCAAAATCTCATCGGTTGCGTAACCCCACAGATCAGTACGAACACGATGGTGCATCAATTCAGCAAATGCTTCTGCTAAACGATCTGCTAAGGCCTTCAACATAATGGCGCTGTAGTCATCATGCTTTGCTTGAAACTCAGCCACTTTCTTTTCAACACCATGGCCTGTTGTCACCGCAAAGCAACCAAGATAATCCGTCACACCAGAATCTTTTGGCGCAACATAATCAGCCAAACAACGATTAGGTCTACGTACACCATCCACTACCGGACGCTCAGACTGTTGACGTAAGTTATGCCAAACAAATAAAGGATGTTCGCGCGCTTCATCGCTATACAGAACGATGTCATCACCAACCGTATTGGCTGGATAAAAAGCAACTACCGCATCGGCCTGAAGCCATTGACCCTTAATGAGTTTGTCGAGCAATACTTTGGCATCCGCATAAACCTTGCGCGCCTCAACCCCCACAATCTCATCATCAAGAATTGCTGGGAATTTACCCGCCAAATCCCATGTCTGAAAGAATGGTGTCCAGTCTATGTATTTAGCAATATCACTCAGCACGAAGTTTTTAAATACGCGACGGCCAATAAACTTGGGTTTTTCCGGAACATATGAGGCCCAATCAATCATCTCGCGATTTGTACGCGCCGCTTCGAGAGAAATTGTTGGCGTCGCTTTCTTATTCGCATGCTGCTCACGAATACGCACATAGTCATCGCGCAAATCCTGAATAAACTTCTTCGCACTCTCATCTGATAGCAAACTAGAAGCGACAGAAACCGAGCGAGAAGCATCCGGCACGTAGACTACTGGTCCGTCATAATGAGGGGCGATCTTCACGGCAGTGTGTACACGAGAAGTAGTTGCACCACCAATCATCAACGGGATTTGACGCTCACGGAAATAGTCATCGCGCTGCATCTCTTTCGCGACATAAGTCATCTCTTCGAGCGATGGCGTAATCAAACCAGACAGACCAACGATATCGGCATTCTCTTCCTTCGCACGCTTTAGAATCTCTGCGCAAGGAATCATCACACCCATATTGGCAACTTCAAAGTTATTGCATTGCAGAACAACAGTCACAATATTTTTACCAATATCGTGCACATCCCCCTTCACGGTCGCCATCACAATCTTGCCCTTGGCTTTGGCATCGCCACCAGCAGCAATGTGTTGACGCTTTTCTTCTTCGATGTACGGAATCAGAATGGCAACAGCCTGTTTCATCACGCGCGCACTCTTAACCACCTGAGGCAAGAACATCTTGCCGGCACCAAATAAATCGCCAACGACATTCATGCCGTCCATTAGCGGACCTTCAATCACTTCAATTGGTCTACCGCCAGCACCCATAATTTCCGCACGCAACTCTTCCGTATCTCCTTCAATGAAGGTGGTAATACCCTGTACCAGAGCATACGTAAGACGTTCGCGCACAGGAGCTTCGCGCCATACTAAATTTTCAACTTGCTTTGCGCCGCCGCCCTTAAATTGATCAGCGATTTCAAGCAAACGCTCCGTTGGCGTTTTGCCATCTTTCTCTTTAAAGCGATTAAGAACAACGTCCTCAACACGCTCACGTAATTCAGGATCCAAATCGGCGTATACACCCAGCTGGCCTGCATTCACGATGCCCATATCCATACCAGCCTGAATGGCGTGGTACAGGAATACAGTATGAATTGCCTCCCGCACGCGGTCATTACCGCGGAATGAGAAGCTCACATTAGAAACACCGCCGCTGACTTTGGCGCCCGGCAAATTCTCTTTAATCCAACGAGTGGCATTAATAAAATCCACCGCATAGTTGTCATGCTCTTCAATACCGGTAGCAATCGCAAAAATATTTGGATCAAAAATAATATCTTCAGCAGAAAAACCAATTTCGTTAACCAAAATCTCGTAGCAGCGCTGACAGATTTCAGTCTTACGCTTAAATGTATCAGCCTGACCAACCTCATCAAAAGCCATGACTACTGATGCGGCGCCATAGCGACGAATTAAGCGCGCTTGCTTTCTGAAAGGCTCCTCACCCTCTTTAAGGGAGATGGAGTTAACAATGGGCTTACCTTGAATACATTTCAATCCTGCTTCAATGACGCTCCACTTCGAGGAATCAATCATGATAGGAACACGAGCGATATCAGGTTCCGAAGCAATTAAATTCAGGAAGCGTGTCATCGCCGCTTCAGAGTCCAGCATCGCTTCATCCATATTGATGTCGATGACTTGCGCGCCATTCTCAACTTGTTGACGTGCTACTGCGAGCGCTTCATCAAATTGATTATTCAAAATCATGCGGGCAAATGCTTTTGAACCAGTGACGTTAGTGCGCTCACCGATATTGACGAACCCAACATCGGCTGTAACGTTAAATGGCTCAAGACCTGAAAGCTTCATAGCCGGCATCAATTTTTTGTCTATCTTACTCATGCTGCCACCTGCTCATTTTCACGATAGAAAGCGCGTGGCTTTCTTTTCGCGACAGCATTTGCAATTGCGCGAATATGATCAGGCGTAGTACCGCAGCAGCCACCAACTACATTGACTAAGCCGTCCTTAGCAAAGCAATCAACCAAGCTAGAGGTAATCTCTGGGGTCTCATCAAAGCCGGTATCACTCATGGGATTCGGCAAGCCCGCATTAGGATAGCAAGAGACAGCGGCATCGCAAATACGCGCCAACTCTGCGATATAAGGACGCATCAAGGCAGCACCCAGGGCACAGTTCAAACCAAAGGTGAGCGGCTTGATGTGACGCAAGCTATTCCAAAACGCTTCAACGGTTTGACCAGACAAAATACGTCCAGATGCATCGGTCACTGTACCAGAAATCATCACTGGTAAACGCTCACCAGTCTCCTCAAAAAATTCATCAAGCGCAAAAAGTGCAGCCTTGGCATTCAGCGTATCGAAAATCGTTTCGACTAAAAAGAAATCTACGCCGCCAGCAAATAAACCTTCAATTTGTTCGCGATAGGAAGCACGTAAAGCATCAAAAGTGACATTACGTGCACCTGGATCATTTACATCTGGTGAAATACTCGCGGTCTTAGGTGTAGGCCCAATCGCGCCAGCAGCAAAACGTGGCTTGTCAGAAGTGCTATATTTTTCACAAGCAGCGCGTGCCAATCTAGCAGAGACTTCATTCATCTCGCGAGCTAGACCAGCCATTTTGTAATCTTCCTGCGCTACTGAAGTCGCGCCAAAAGTATTGGTCTCAATAATGTCTGCACCCGCATCTAAATACTGCTCATGAATCTTGCTAATGATTTGGGGTTGAGTCAGAACCAATAACTCGTTGTTACCTTTAATGTCGCCAGGATGATCGGCAAAGCGTGCGTTCCCCGGAAAACCACGGTAGTCGGCTTCAGTTAACTTGTATTGCTGAATCATGGTGCCCATGGCGCCATCCAAAATCAGAATGCGCTGCTTTAAAAGCTCAGGCAGCTTTTGACCGCGGGTGTAAGGCTGGAACAAACCATTAGATTGCATTGTTAAACCTGGATTAATCTCTAGAATCCCTTATTCTATTGGAAAAGCCACTTTTCATTTACCACGGAGCCCCTATGGTTTAGAACCATTCCAGAATTTAATCAAAACCTAGAAATGTTTAAAACCATGTGGGGGCAAGGTGCGGCAGGTCAAGCTGGACAGTTTCCCTTTACAGCGGATGCATCAAAGGCTGCCGGGGGCTTTGGAGCCGCATTTCCCGGCCTAGATGTAGATGAGCTAGAAAAACGCATTAAAGACCTGAAAAGCGTTGAAAACTGGCTCAATTTGAATCTGAATATCCTTAAATCCACTATTCAAGGCCTCGAAGTTCAGCACGCAACGATGATGGCGCTCAAATCCTTTGGAGATGCCGTATCAGCAGCGGGCGCAGCGGCAACTGGTGCTAGCGAATCATCTGAAAGCAAAACAACTAGCGCTAAACCGCAGAAAACCGCAACACGTCGTCGTCGCAAAGCTGGCGACGCAACTTATCTCGACGAAGTAGGTAATTCAGATGAGCAATAGCTTCACCCATCGCAAACGTGAATTGATGAATATTTAATTCACGCTTCAATAAAACCGGCACAATCTCTCGCGCATGCGCCGGTTTTTTACATGCACCTAAGGGATCCGCCAAACACTCATCATGATGCGTTTTTAATTGGGCAATACGTGGTCTAATTCCAGTAAATGGCTTGCCATGCGATGGCAGCACCAAAGTGTTTTCAGGTAAAGCTAGATATTTTTCGATCGAGTCCAAATATAAGCCGAGAGGATCGGCGTCTGGATCCGCATCATAAACACTCACGTTAGTAGAGATGCGGGGCAACAACATATCTCCGGAGATCAGCACGTCCAGCTCTTTACAAAAAAGCGAGGCATGTTCAGGCGTATGCCCATAACCCATGATGACTTGCCAGGCACGTCCACCAATCAAAATATCTTCGCCATCAATAATGCGACGATATTGACGCGGCACCCCTGGAACCATATTATACTAATTTGAACGCGCCCGAATTTTTTCTAAATCTTCTGGCGCCGTTAAGCCATGTCTGTGAAAATGATCTGCTGAGCCACCACTGCCAGCGCGAGCACCAACTGCAGCACCACCTTCTTTACAGCATAACCATTGAGCAGTTAGGTAGTCTGTCATGGAGATCCACATAGGCACATTCCACTTTTCACACACCCATTGCGATAAGCCTACGTGATCAGTATGCATGTGGGTCACAGTAACGCGCAACACCGGCAAACCTTCAAGTTGAGTAGCGAATCATTGCTCCCAAGAGGCTCTGGTCTCATCACTCGCAATGCCACAATCAACAATCGTCCACCCAGCCATACCATCAATTTCATCACGCAGCAGCCAGAGATTGATGTGATCTAGGGCAAATGGCAAACGCATTCTGAGCCAACGAATACCCGGCGCAACCTCAATACTAGCGCCCACTTCCGGAAGCGCATCTCCTAATGGATAATGGATTGCAGCTTCAGCATTTATTTTGTTTTGAGTATTCATGGTTTAGCGTAATTGCTTTGATTTTTGACTTCTAGGTTTGCGTTTCCAACAGTTCCATCGCTTTGCATTAATTGGTATGACATTAATCCTGAAAATGGTTTTTGTCGTGGCTGCTATCGTACCTTGACTGAAATTGCCGATTGGTCAGATCTGACCAATCCTGAAAAGCTCGAGGCATTAGCGCAAATCCCCAATCGCAAACCTCAAGCTCCACAATAAAACTGATTTTTATTTCTTTATCTATTCACGTCGACGATCAAACGTCCACGCACATTCCCCGCCATTAATTCTTGTGCGTATTTAATGGATTCCTCAAGCGTAATTTCGTGAGAAATTTCATCTAAAGTCTTCAGATCTACTAGCTTGCTCAGCTGCTCATAAGCGGCTATTCGCTTTGCGCGGGGCACAGTCACACTATTAATTCCATATAAAGTAACGCCACGTAAAATGAATGGCGCAACAGTGAAAGGGAAATCCATTCCTTGATGCTGAGAAGCGTAATTGCAAAGCTGTCAACGCCCCCGCGGCACCCGTTACCAAAACTTCACCATCGCTCGGTTTAAGTCCATGCTTTTGCAGCGCCATGACACAAAGCATGGCGGTATAACCAGCAGTGCCAATCGCTAATGCTTGTTTAGCGCTAAACCCTTTCGGCAGAGGTATCAACCATTCAGCCTTGACACGGGCCTGCTGCCCTCAACCACCCCAATGTCCCTCGCCAACTCCCCAACCATTCAGAAGCACCATATCGCCAGCTTTAAAGTCAGGACTAGAGCTTTCTATCGCCTCGCCAGCAAAATCGACGCCAGGCACCATTGGCAAGCTACGAACCACTGGGCCTTTACCAGTAATAGCGAGCCCATCCTTATAGTTGAGGGTGGAATAAAGCACCGTTACGCGAACATCTCCCTCTTGGAGGCTGGCCTCATCTACTTGAACTATTTCTGCGCGATACCCTTTGATCATCCTTATTTACCAAGATTGCTTTAAACATGTTTCTTCCTTTTTGAATGAGGCATTTCCCCGAAGCAATTGCTTAATAGGTTTATCCTAACGAGCATTGCTAATTATGGAGGTTTCCATGAAAAAAATTCTACTATTAACTGCGATTTCTACTTGGGCGTTAGCTGGCTGCTATTCCACCCAGCTCAATATGTCTATGGGTAATATGCGACTCATCAGCGCAAGCGCGGCACCGCACGATGTCATGGACTTTGCTACCAAGACCTGTAAAGATGATTTCTATGAAGACGACAGCTTTTTATCCAAAGCAGGCAAAGAGTATCGCTTTAAGTGTGTTAAAGCCGAAGAGAACGAAATCTTGACTCCCATTCCCGGCACAACAATTGCGGCAGCCGCTCAAACTGACGCTAAGTAAGTAGAGCCAATGACCCCATTTACCTCACAATAGTTACGCAAAGGATTTTCATCATTTGCAACCGGGGTCACCGTCATTACTTGTCTTGATGAGGAAAATAATTCTCACGGCATTACGCTCAGCGCCGTTAATACTGTTTCGCTTGAGCCGCCGCCAATCCTCTGAAGCCTCAAGCAGCAGTCACGCCTCATGCCCTGGGTAGAGCTAGGAAGAGAACATCTGATGCACGTACTGGAGCGCTCCCAAGAAAACTTGGCTATGTATTTCGCCACCGTGAAAACAGATCAATTTAACGACGTTGACCACAAGCTTGCGGCTATCGGCCTTACTCAAATTGATCATTGCGTAGCCTATTACGAATGTGAAACTGTCTGCGTTCATATTGGCGGCGCTCACAATATCCTTGTCGCCAAAGTGATTAATCTAAAAAATCATCCTGAACGAGAGCATCTCATTTTGGCTCATAGTAAAGTTGTTGGCCTCGATTTCACAGAAACCAAAACTAATTAATCTGTATTAGCTTCGCAAGGAAAGTCCATGTTGCGTTTATGGGGTCGTAAAACTTCAATCAATGTTCAAAAAGTGCTGTGGTGTCTTGCTGAGTTAGGGCTACAAGAAGGTCAAGATTTTGAACGCATCGATGCCGGACTTCACTTTGGCATCAATAACACGCCAGAGTTTTTAAAACTCAACCCCAATGGCTTAGTACCAACGCTAGAAGATGGCAATGTAGTGCTTTGGGAATCCAATACCATCTTTCGTTAGTTAGCCAGGCAGTACAATAAAACCGGACGTTTTAAGACAGCTCTCAAGACTCAGTATGCATCTGAAAGGTGCATGGACTGGCAGCCAGGAACAATGTGCCCCGCACTACGCATTGCCTTTCTTGGTCTGACAAGAACACCAGAAGCTGAACGCAATTACCAAGCTATTCTGAAAGGCTACCAAGAAACAAATCGGTTACTTAGCTTATTAGATCAAGCGCTAGAAAAAAATAAGTATGGCTCAGGCAATCAATTTCACATTGGCGATATTGTTATAGCTCTTTGTGTAAGTCGCTGGATACTTTTGGATAACACCTTTCCGCAACAAACTGGGGAACGTGCTGAGCTGAAGAATATTGACGCCTGGATAAGTTACCTAGAAGAGAAAACTTGCTTTAACGATATTGTTGAAAAAGAACTCAATATCGTTAAATAGTTTTTTTACTTAGCTCTTTACTGCCGCTTAAATTTCTTCTCGTGGTGATCGGCACCAATAAACAAGTACATTGCCAGCACAACAAAAAGTGTAAATAGCGTACCAATCGATAATCCCGTAAAGATCACGATATCAATCGATTTTCTACCCGCAGCACCCGCTCCAGATGCAATCACCAAAGGCAGAACTCCCAACACCATGGCGGCGGTAGTCATCAAAATGGGGCGCAAGCGAACGCTACTAGCCTCCACAATGGCGTCAAGTTTGCTGCGCCCTGCCTCTTGCAATTCATTCGCAAATTCCAAAATCAAAATACCGTGCTTACTAATCAACCACATCAAGGTCACTAGACCTACTTGGGTATAGACGTTCAAAGTAGTAAGCCCTAAATTAATAAAGATCAGAGCCCAAAATCAAGCAAGTGGCACAGAAACCAGAATCATAATCGGATCACGGAAACTTTCGAACTGCGCAGCAAGCACTAAGAACACAATCAAGATCGCGAAGAACATGGTGACTAAGAAGCCTCCTGACTCAGCCATAAATTAGCGTGATGGGCCTGCATAGTCCATGGTGTAACGATTAGGCGCAACCTCTTGCAAGGTTTGACGCATGTACTCCAATAAATCAGCTTGTGCAAGAAATGGGGTGCTTACACCTGAAATCGTCGCAGAGTTCAATGGCTGAAAGTGGTTAATCGATTGCGGCACCACTCTTTGTGTAATCGTTGCAATAGTGCGAGCCTGAACCATGGCGCCACTCGGTGTACGAATGTAGTAATCTAAAATTTGATCAGGGTTTAGACGATCGACTTGTTTCACTTCTGGAATTACGCGATAAGAGCGTCCAGCAACGGAGAAATAATTCACATAGCCACCACCCAAGGCGGCAGACAATGCGGCGCCAACTTGTTGCTTGGTCATGCCTAATGCATCTACTTTTTCTCGATCAATTTCCAATACGTCTTGTGGCTTATCAATCTTTAAGTCGGAGTCCACAAAAAAGAAGTTGCCACTACGGGGCGCTTTATCCAATACCGCCTGCGAAACTTCATTTAACTGCGCATACGATTCAGTGGTATTGATAACCACCTGCACAGACAAGCCTTGAGCACCAGGCAATGCCGGGAATTGGAAGGCGGCAACGCGCGCACCTGCAATCGTGTTCCGCTTCTGCTGCATATCCTCTTGAAACTTAGTGGCGTTACGACTGCGCTCACGCCAATCTTTTAATAAGATGCCCCCAAAGCTGGAGGTTGGACTCGTAATCTGAAATGCTTGTTCGTATTCTGGCTCTGCGGCAGCAATTGCGTAAATTTGGTCCGCATAGGTCTGCATTTGCGTAACCGTGCTATTGGGGGCTGACGCCTGCATCAAAACAATACCCTGGTCTTCTGTTGGCGCTCATTCAGAACGCGCAGTTGCATAAAGATAAGCAACCCCGCCCAATAAGATCGCGCCCATCACAATAATGCCAAGTGCTCAATAAATCACGCAAAGTGCTTTGATAGCCGTGATGCACCTTATCAAAGATACGATCAATTTTTTGCACAAACGATGAAGCTTCTTGCTCTTCTGTGAAGATGCGAGAACACATCATGGATGAAAGCGTCAATGCAATCAATCCAGAAACAGCAACCGCACTCGCTAGAGTGAAGGCGCATTCAGTAAAAAGCGCTCCTGTTAAGCCACCCTGGAAGCCAATATGGATATATACCGCAATCAACACTACCGTCATCGCCAAAATCGGACCGCCCAACTCACGAGCGGCAATTAAAGAAGCCTCCAAAGGAGACTTTCCTTCTTTCATGTGACGGTCAACGTTTTCAACTACGATGATCGCGTCATCCGCCACCAAGCCAATCGCCAAGACTAAAGCTAAGAGAGTAAGCAAGTTAATGGAATATCCCAGAACCTGCATTAGAAAGAAAGTGCCGATGAGCGACAAAGGCATCGCAATCACTGGAACAGCAACAGCACGAGCACTACCCAAGAATAGATCAATAACAATCGTCACAATTACCAAGGCTTCCAGCAAAGTAGAAATCACCTCATCAAGTGAGCTAGTAATAAATTGGGTTGAGTCGTAGACAATCTTGCCGGTCATACCAATAGGCAATTGCCTCTGAATTTCGGGGACGACATCTCTCACTCGTTGCGCCACATCTAACAGATTGGCCTGTGGTGTGACCTTAATCGCGCTAAATACTGAGCGCTTGCCACTAAAAGCAACCTTGGTGTTGTAGTCCTCAGATCCCAAAGTGACACTAGCCACTTGATCTAAATAGACAATATTGACGCCATTTTTTTAATTACCAACTTACGGAACTCATCCAAAGTATGTAAGTCGGTACCAGCGACCAAGTCGACCGAAACCATGTCACCCTTGGTGCTGCCAACCGCTGAAAGATAGTTATTTGCAGACATTGCGCTGTAAACATCGTCAGCACCAACACCCAAACCCGCCATCTTTTCACGATCCAGCCAAGCCCGCACAGCAAATTTGCGACCACCCGTAATTTCAGCGTTTTGCACGCCCTCAACTGAATCGAGTTTTGGCTTTACAACGCGCAGCAAATAATCGGTAATAGCGTTATTCGGAATTTCATCACTATAGAAGCCCATATACATCGCAGCCGTAGACTGACCAACTTGTACAGTCAAAATAGGTTGCTGAGCCTAAGGCGGTAATTGATTCTTTACAGCGCTAATTTGCGTTTGTATTTGCGTTAAGGCTGCATTAGAGTCGTAGTTCAACTTTAGTGTCGCAACAATCGTGGACACTCCACGCACACTGGTTGAGGAGAGATAGTCAATGCCTTGCGCTTGAGCTACAGATGCTTCCAGTGGCTGAGTAATAAAGCCTGCGATGGTTTCTGGATCGGCGCCATAGTAAGCCGTTGTAATCGTCACAATCGCATTCTGCGTTTGTGGATACTGATTTTACTGGCAAAGAACCTATTGCTTTTAAACCAAAGATTAATACCAGGGCGCTTACCACCATGGAAAGCACGGGCCTACGGATGAATATGTCAGTCCAATTCATCTGCTATTTATTCCTGCGGCTTTGGATCAGGTGAATTTGCTGGCTGCACCTTGTTATTGATAATCAGCTGGGTGCCATTCTTCAACTTCAGCTGGCCACTGGTAACCACTGTTGCGCCTTCATCCACACCATTTGAGAATGGCGACCTGATCACCACGCGTCAAGCCAGTCGTGATAAATACCTGTTGAGCTTCAATCGCAGTCTTGCCTTGCTTATCCTTTTTACCCGTGGGTTTAGCGATGAAGACTGTAGAAGCATATGGGTTATAGGTAACGGCAGTTTGAGGCAGAGTGAGGTATTTCACTTGATCACCAAGCTTGATGTTGACGTTAGCAAACATCCCCGGCAGGATTTTCTTATCGGGATTTGCAAGCTGCGCCTCAACCTGGATATTGCGAGTGTTCGTCTCTACTTTTGGACTGACAGCAGTGAGCTTCCCTGTAAAGCTAGCATCCTTAAATGCATCGGTTGTTACTTTCACCTCTTGCCCAACCTGAATTTGCTGGCGTTAGTTTGTGGCAAGTTGAAATCCACAAAAATAGAGTCTAAGGTTTGCAAGGTCAACAACTTATCACCGGGGTTCACGTACTGACCTGGGTTGATCGCAACAATGCCGACGCGCCCACTAAATGGCGCTTTCAAATTTTTCTTCGCCACTAAAGCAGTTGGCTGTTCAACTTGGGCCTGTTTGGACTTAGAGTCTGCCGCGCTAGTATCAAATACGTTTTTACTCATTGCCTGAATAGCAAGCTGCTGTCTATCGCGCTCATTAATGACTTTAGCTAAATCAGCCATTCCTCTTTTAGTGAATTCAGCTGAGCAACATCCGAGGCATCATTTAATTTCATCAGCAGCTCGTCTTCTTTAACATCTTGCCATGACTGCACGGGCACTGACTGCACTAGGCCGCCTAGCTCAGTGCTGAGCTCAACACCTCTAAACGCGCGCACATTACCCACACTAGTCAACTTTGGTTGCCATTCAGAAGGAGCAATCACCATTGTGGATACAGTTACTGGAGGCAAACCCATACCCGCCATGAAATGCTTAATCATGAGTGTCTTTAGTTGATTGAAAGCGAAGATCAAACCTAGTAATAAAAATACGCCACAGAGCCTAATGGTCATACGGCGCTGCAGTGGCTCCATGGCCATTAACTTTTCATGAGCTTTAGTACCACGCCATTTTTGACCCATGCGCGCCCAAAATGCTTTTGCTTTTTCCCAGAGAGCAATTGCTCTCTCGCGTAATTTCCACTCAATCGCTTTACGTTGCATCCATGCCCATACGGCAAGGACCAAGGCAACAAGCTTGTTCTTAATTTTTTCCAGAAGTTTCATTTTGATCTTTGTTCGCTATGTCTTTTGATTTCAAAGCGGGGACTTCACGATTCCACCAGCCGCCACCGAGTACCGCAAATAATGCTGCCGTGTCTGAGAAACGAGTAGCTTGCGCTGAAACCGATTTCACTTTAGCTTGTTGATACTGATTTTGGTAATAGAGCGCCGCCAAATAACTAGCCGTGCCTAATTTATATTGCTGCTGGACCAGGTCTAAAGTTTCATATGCGTCACGCTCCGCATCGGATGCTGCCTTGCGCTTGCGCACCAGTCTCTAATGCGCGTAATGCATTAGCTACCTCTTGAAATGCATTTAAGACTGTAGCTTGATATTGAAAAGCGGCTTGCTCGTAGTTTGCAATGGCGTCACGACGTTGCGCCAATAAAGCACCACCCTGAAACAGGGGTTGCAAAATGCCGCCCCCAAGAGTCCATAGGGCTGAGTTTGGCCCAAACAAACCATTTGAAGTTAGCGCAGCGGCCCCGATGGAGCCTGTGATATTAAATTGTGGCAATAAGTTGGCTGTTGCAACACCCACAAAGGCATTCTGAGCCTTTAACTGAGCCTCTGCTGCGCGTACATCCGGACGTTGGCGCACTAAGCTTGAGGGGACCGATAAGAGAAGCTTTTCCGGAAAATGCAAATTAGCCAACTCAAACTTCGCAATATTTGCATTACTCGGAATCTCACCCACCAATACAGCTAATTGATTGCGAGCAAATGCCAGATTGCTTTCGTAATTAAATCAGTCTACTTGGGATCTGGCAACTACTGTGCGCTGTGATGTGACATCCACTTTGGAGACTGTGCCAATTGCCAATTGCTTCTCTGTGACTTCGGCAAGATTGGTTTGGGCTTTTAGAATTTCTTCTGTGGCTTGCATCTGCGCACGAAGTGCCGCCTCTCTCACTGCGCTGGTCACCACATTCGCAGTAAGAGAAAGATAAGCGCCCTCTAGCTGAAACTGCGCAACCTCTGCTTGCGCGCGCACCTTCTACCGCCCTACGTGCGCCACCAAAGACATCAAGCTTATATGTCACATTCACTGTAGCGTTGTAAAGGTTGTAAGTGTCCGTGCCGTACTTCATTCCGTAAACTGCTGATGGCTGTCTCTGCCTCAATGCATTAGCGCCAACACCAATCGCTGGAAAATATTAACCGCCAATTTGCACATTGACATTTTCTTGAGCGGCACGCAATGCGGCATCAGCTGCGCCTAACTTCGGATTTTGCTCAAGCGCTTTCTTAATCAACGCATCGAGCTCGGGAGAGTTATAGAGCTCCCACCATTGCGCCTCAATATCAGCACCCTCGACAAACTCTTGATCGCTACCACCTGGTACACCAGGTGCGGGAGTCAGTTTTTTTAGATAAAGGTGTTTCGGTATATGAAGAAGTCTTCGGCGCCTCAGGTTGTTTAAAGTCTGGGCCAACAGCGCACGCAGAAAGCGAAAGTAATTTCAAACGTAAGAATCGGGGTATCGACAAAAACATGAGTTACAACAAATATCCTCTTTTACAAGAGTTATTTGAACACAAAAATGCCATCAGGGCTTCGTAACGCACTGATTTATCTACTGAATTTTGTGCACAACTTTTGGTGAATGTCAAATAAGTCAAAAAATTTATTCAACCGTTACACTCTTTGCCAAATTTCTGGGTTTATCAACATCCGTTCCACGTGCACAGGCTGTGTGATATGCCAGCAACTGCAGAGGAACTACATGCAAAATAGGTGAGAGATTGCCATAGTGCTCAGGCAGCTTAATGACATTAATACCCTCGGTGCTTGCGATATTGCTATCTTGATCAGCAAATACATAAAGCTTGCCGCCGCGCGCTTTTACTTCTTGCATATTGGATTTCAACTTTTCCAATAGAACATCATTTGGCGCAACGGTAACCACAGGCACCTTGTCCGTAACTAGAGCTAATGGACCGTGCTTTAACTCACCCGCTGGATAGGCTTCAGCATGAATATAAGAAATTTCCTTGAGCTTAAGTGCGCCCTCAAGCGCAATCGGATAGTGCATTCCGCGACCCAAGAAAAGCGCGTTCTCACATTTAGCAAATGCATCGCTCCACGCAATAATTTGTGGCTCAAGGGCTAAAACCGCATGCAAGGCCTTTGGTAAGTGACGCAGCTCACGCAGAAATTGTTTTTCTTTTTCAGCAACAATTCTGTCGCCGCGCTTTGCCAATGAAACCGCCAGCAGATAAAGTGCCAGGAGTTGCGTAGTGAAGGCTTTCGTTGAAGCAACGCCAATCTCAGCGCCCGCCTTCGTTAAGCAATGCCAATCGGTTTCACGAACCATGGCACTGCTTGCTACGTTACAGATTGCTAAGGTGTACCGATGACCAAGCGTCTTGGCATGGCGCAGGGCGGCCAAGGTATCAGCCGTTTCACCAGACTGAGAGACCACCACAATTAAAGTTTTTGGATTGGGTACTGTGGTTCGATAGCGATATTCACTCGCAATTTCGACTTGCGTTGGAATGCCTGCGATATCCTCTAACCAATATTTAGCTACGCATGCAGAGTAATAACTAGTGCCACAAGCCAAGATCAAAATTTGATCAAATGCTTTCCAGTCTTCGGGATTTGCATTAAATAGCCCCGGACCAAACTCGGCAATATTGGCAAGCGTGTCACCGATAGCGCTAGGCTGCTCAAAAATTTCTTTTTGCATGTAATGCTGATATGGGCCTAGATCCACTGAGTCAGTTTGCGCAGGCATCGGCTTTAGCTCTCGTTGAGCAAGTTGGCCAGCTTGGTCAATCACCTCAACCCTGTCGGCCTTAAGGACTGCAATATCACCCTCATCCAAGTACAACATCGAATGAGCGCGACCCGCCAACGCCAAGGCGTCAGAAGCCAAAAAGTGCTCACGATCACCAATCGCCACCACTAAAGGCGACCCAACGCGTGCGCCCACTAGAGTGCTTGGATTATCTTGAGCAATAACGCCAATCGCATATGCCCCATGTAATTTTGAAAGCACTGCTTTCACTGACTGTGCAATATCTTTTTGCCCACTCGCTACATATTGCTGATGAACTAAATGCGCAATTACTTCAGTATCGGTTTCAGAGGTAAATTCATAGCCAGCGACCTTTAAGTCAGCACGAAGTGCTTCGTAGTTCTCAAGAATGCCGTTATGAACAACTGCGATTAAGCCATTAGAAACATGTGGATGCGCATTTTGAGTATCTGGCTTGCCGTGCGTCGCCCAGCGCGTATGCGCAATACCAAGTGTGCCAATGAAGTCTTTGCCCTGCTCGGCCAACTCGGAAACGCGCGCTGTAGTGCGAGCCCGCGCAATCGGATGCTTAGCATCATTGCCGTTGATAACCGCGAATCCACAAGAGTCATAACCGCGATACTCAAGACGGCGCAAACCTTCGACCAAAACATCAACAATATTCTTATGAGAAGCCGCACCAACAATACCGCACATTATTTTTTACCCTTAACAGTCTTCTTGACAGTTTTCTTAACCGCTTTTTTGACAGCCACTTTCTTGATGACTATTTTTTTAGAGCTTGCTTTTTTAGCTACCGGTTTTTTTGCGGATGACTTTTTAATAGCGCTTTTCTTTTCCTGCTTAACAGGACGTTGCCACTGAAATGAAATTTGCTTTGCCCTAGATACTGTCAGTTGATTTGCCGGCGCATCCTTGGTGAGGGTGGTGCCTGCACCCAATGTAGCTCCACGACCGACGCGCACGGGCGCAACTAACTGGGTATCCGAACCAATGAACACGTCGTCTTCAATAATGGTCTGATGCTTATTCACACCATCGTAATTGCAAGTAATTGTGCCAGCACCAATATTAACTCTTGAGCCAACAATCGAATCTCCAACATAAGCCAAATGATTGGCCTTACTGTTAGCGGCAATCCTGCTGTTCTTCACTTCCACAAAATTACCAATGTGCACATCATTTGATAAGTCTGCGCCGGGGCGTAAACGTGCGTAAGGACCAATCACGGACTGGTTGCCCACCTTTGCTCCATCGACATGACTGTAAGCATGAATGCTCACATCCTTGCCAATCACGCTATTGCGAATCACACAGTAAGGGCCGATCTTTGTGCCATCGGCCAAAGTGACACAGCCCTCAAATACGCAACCCACATCAATTGATACATCCGTGCCGCACTCTAAGATTCCGCGCACATCGATGCGGGCTGGATCCGTAAGAGAGACTCCCGCATCCATTAATTGATTCGCGATATTCAGTTGATGCACACGCTCGAGCGCAGCTAGTTGATCGCGACTATTAACACCAACGGTTTCAAACTCATCGTCGGCCTGCGTGGTACGAATGGGTACACCATCTTTAACCGCCATGGCAATCACATCCGTTAAGTAATACTCACCCTGCGCATTGCTTGCACGCAAAGACTTGAGCCACTTCTTTAATGAGTTTGTTGGCAATACCATGATGCCGGTATTGATTTCTTGAATTGCTTTTTGCGCTGGAGTTGCATCCTTCTCCTCAACAATCTCTTTTACGGCACCCTCGGCATCGCGCACGATACGGCCATAGCCAGTAGGGTTGCTTAGGTTTTGCGTCAGCAGTGCGAGCGCACCATCTTGCCCGAGAACACCGTCTGCCAATTTTGCCAATTTTGCAAGCGTCTTTTGGGTAGTGAGCGGCACATCGCCATACAAAACCAGAGTAGACTTTTGAACATCTAACTTAGGCAATGCTTGCAATAGCGCGTGACCAGTCCCTTTTTGCTCAGCTTGGAGCGCAGTCACCACTTCGCTAAAGCCAGGATTTTCTTTGCTGGTATTCAGTAAAAATGTTTTCACATCAGCCGCGCCATGTCCAACTACAACAACAGGACCCGTTTTTGACTTCTTGTCTTGAAGCGATAGAGCAGTCTTAAGAACGTGCTGAAGTAAAGGTTTTCCTGCCAAAGTTTGCAGGACCTTGGGTAGCACGGATTTCATCCGATTTCCTTGCCCAGCAGCCAATATGACGATATTCATAAAGGGGGATTATAAATCGCCTGAATCATGGTTCCGCAGGCTAATTCGTCTAATTCAGCCTCATCTATCGCCTTGTCGCCAGAGGATCTGGCAGCAATACCGGATAGCTCGGTAGAAATCTCTAGGTTTTTGAAATCAAAGGCCTCGCGATCCATTAAATGAGATGGGACGATATGGTGCATCGAGCGAAATAAGTTCTCCACCCGACCTGGATGCTTCTTTTCCCACTCGCGTAGCATTTCTTTCATAACCTGGCGCTGGAGATTAGGCTGACTTCCACATAAATCACATGGAATGATGGGGAAGTTCATACCCCCCGCATAACGTTCCAATAACTTTTCCGGGACATACGCCAAAGGCCGAATCACGATATGTTTGCCATCATCCGATCGTAATTTTGGCGGCATACCCTTGAGTTTGCCCGCATAGAACATATTGAGCATCAAGGTTTCTAAAATGTCATCACGATGATGGCCTAAGGCAATTTTAGTTGCGCCCAACTCATCCGCAACGCGATACAAAATGCCACGACGCAATCGCGAACATAAGCCACAAGTAGTTTTGCCTTCAGGAATAACGCGCTTAACAATGCTGTAGGTATCTTGCTCTTCGATGTGATACTGAATGCCCAAGCCCTTTAGGTAATTGGGCAATATTTCCGCGGGGAAATTAGGCTGCTTCTGATCTAAGTTGACTGCCACTATTTCAAAACTGATGGGCGCGCGTTCACGCAGCTTCATCAAAATATCGAGTATGGCGTAACTATCTTTACCACCTGATACGCACACCATAACTTTATCACCATCTTCAATCATGCCAAAGTCACCAATAGCTTGACCTACCAAGCGACAAAGCTTTTTCTCTAACTTGTTTTCTTCGAAGACAACTTTACGAATATCGCCCATATGAATTCAATTCTTTTCTAAATCTTTTAAGAAGCCTTGATACGAAATGCTTCCACACCCACTGAATGACAGTCGGGATACACATCCGGCTTTGCCGTGCTCACACGTGCTGCCAATACTTTGGGGTGCAGCAACATCGCAGTCACGATGTCGTCGCAGAAGGTTTCCTGCAGGTGAATATGGCCCTGAGAGGCTCTGGACTTAATGGTTTCGCGCATAAAGTCGTAATCCACGACTTCATCCAATTGGTCTTGGGTTGGCGTATTCATAGCCAAGGGAATATATAAATCCACATTTAGAATAACGCGCTGCTCCGCTTTTTTCTCAAAGTCATGAACGCCAATGTTGATATAAATTTCATAGTTACGCAGAAATAAACGACGACAGTCAACAAGGGCGGGATGAGAAAGAATAGCGTGCATGAATATTTACTTTTTTAAATGACTTAATTCGTTTTGAACATCACATCTCGTGATGAAGGCAATAAATGTTGTCCGCCGTCAACAGACAAAGTTGTTCCAGTAATAGCATTTGACTCAGCTAAAAATACCGCTGCTTTTGCAATGTCTGCGGGTGTTGAAGATTTTCCTAATGGCGTCATTTGATGCGCTTTAGAAAAACCATCATTTGTTTGGTCGCCTGATGGCAATGAGATTCCCGGAGCCAACCCAACCACACGCAGATGTGGCGCAAAATCCATGGCCAACAACTCAACCGAAGAAAGTAGTGCCGCCTTAGATAAGGTGTAGGACAAATAATCTGGATTGAGATTAATCAACTTTTGATCTAGCAGTTGAATGACTGCTGGAATTACCATCGACACTTCGCCTGATTGGATTGGCTTATTTTTTTGAAACTCAAACATTAATTGAGATAGCAAGATTGGAGTCATCAAATTAACTTGCATATGATCTTGCAAACTTTTTCCACTCAATGGGGTATTTGAATTGGCGCGATCGTACTCAAAGATAGCAGCGCTGTTTACGAGGCAACCCAAATGAGGAAAGGTATTGCTAACAGCACTAAAAAGGCTCTTGGTTGAGGTTTCGTCTGCTAAATCAGCCTGAAAAGCATCCGCCTTAACCCCCAAAGACCTAATTTCCTCAACAGTTTGAGCCGCTTCTGGACCCGATAGCCCATAATGAACAGCAACATCCCAACCCTGGCGGGCAAACTGCAGAGCAATTTCTCGACCCAGACGCTTTGCAGCGCCAGTCACTAAAACTGCTGTTGGTTGCGGGGATGGGGCTGTTGAACTAGGGTGCACTTAAATTCTCTTAGACTATCGAGATATGGATATTACATTGACCAGCCTTGAAACGGAGCATAGCGCCCTTCTAAAGGCCAAAATAGCCGCTCAGATCGCCTCGCAAGGCGGCTGGCTACCCTTTTCCCGCTACATGGAAATGGCGCTCTATGAGCCCGGAATGGGCTATTACAGCGCAGGCGCCCACAAGCTGGGTGCTGGCGGCGACTTTACGACAGCCCCAGAACTAAGCCCCCTATTTGGTGCCGCCATCTGCTCAACCCTTCTACCGGTACTTGAAGGACTCCAAGAAAAAGGGCTTCCCGCTCAAATTCTGGAATTTGGTGCCGGCACTGGAAAGCTAGCCACCTCCATCCTGACCCGACTGAATGATCTTGGATTTAATTTAGATCGTTACAACATCATTGAAATTTCCCCAAATCTAGCGCAACGTCAACAAGAAAAAATTGGCGACACCATTCAGCAACTCACTCTTCATACGCCATGCAATTGGCTCGCAGAATTACCAGAAAATTTTAAGGGCGTCATCCTAGCCAACGAAGTCATTGATGGCATTCCTTGCGATACCATCATTTATCAAAATGGATTTTGGTATTGGTACGGCGTTGGCCTTGAGGATGATAAATTCATTTGGAAAATAGGCGCGCCAGTTGAGCAAGCATTACTTTCAGAGAGCCTTCTTACGGGAAACTTTTCAGAAGGCTATATCACCGAACTGCACGCGTCAGCAAATGCATGGATGCGACAAATTGCCAAGCATTTAGATACCGGCTTATTTCTGACGTTTGACTATGGCTTTCCAGAGAGCGAGTACTATCACCCCCAAAGACTTGAGGACACCTTAATGGCGCACCATCGCCATCATGCGATTCAAGATCCATTTCATCTTCCAGGCCTTTGTGATTTGACTACGCACGTTGGGTGGTCGCAAATTGCGCGCAGCGCATTGGCTGAAAACGTAGATGATGTTTACCTTACCAACCAGGCTGCTTACCTGCTAGATGCAGGCATTGGCGATATTGCGTTGGAAATTGGCGACCCCAGTGACCCGGAAACCTTTCTACCAATATCTAACTCTTTACAAAAACTATTATCAGAAGCGGAGATGGGTGAGCTCTTCAAAGCATTTGCATTTTCTAAAAATTTAGAAAGCCTGCTGCCAGGTTATACGCTCGAAGATCTACCGGGCCTGCGCGGCAGAAATAGACTCTAGTTATTTTGGATGTAGAGCCGCTGTAACTGCAGCCAATCTGGCAGCACCCAATGCAGCTCCAATGCGCTCACCATTGGAGCGATCCTCCGCTGCTACACCAGCAATAATTTCCGCAGTATTGATTGCTTGCGCATTGCGCATCGCATTTACCAAAGGTAAAACTGAGAATCCTAATTTATCTGCAAGATTCAAAATGGCCTGAGCACGATCAGGCTTGCGCCAAAGATCTGCGCGATTAAACCAACCCAAAACATCTACTGCTTGATAAGCAGTATTGCGACTTTGATTGATTAGTCCTTTGGGATCGCTGAATATTTCACAGAAATCTCGAACCTCAATTGGCATGCGTACACAATCAGCCCAAGAACGAATTTCACTCGCAGACAACTCCATAAGGGTCATTGCACAGCGCTCTTCCAAGCTATTGCCGCCATCAGAAAAATAGGCGATTAATTGCTCTCGAAATGGCTCTTCAGCCAATTTGGCAGCCAATGTAGCCGGCAATAAAGTGCTAGCAGCGCCAGTATTTAATAAAATCTGAAAGAGGTGCATCGGATTAGAAGCAACCAAGCCTCTTGCAAGCTCCTGCCAAATACGCTCGGCTGATAGGGCCTTTAACTCGCCCGATTGGGTAATTGCTTTTAAGGCGGCAAGCGTTTCATCGGCCACACTAAATTCAGGGAAACGGGCGGAGAAGCGCGCGATCCGCAATAGGCGCAATGGGTCTTCCGCAAATGCGTCTGATACATGACGAAATACTTTAGCCGCCAAATCTTCTTGACCGTTATAGGGATCAATAATAGGACCGAATTGCCTTCCATCAGCGCCCACTTCTTGCGCCATCGCATTGATAGTCAAATCGCGACGTTCTAAATCTTGCTCCAAGCTTACCGAAGGATCGGCATAAAAATGAAAGCCTTTATAGCCTTTGCCTGTCTTGCGCTCAGTACGAGCAAGCGCGTATTCAGCTTGTGTCTCTGGATGCAGAAAAACAGGGAAATCTTTTCCTACGGGGCGATAACCCTTGGCAATCATTTCTTCTACGCTTGAGCCAACGACAACATAATCAATATCATGCACCGGCAAACCCATCAGGGTGTCCCGTATGGCTCCGCCCACAGCGTAGATTTTCATTACCGCATGCCCTCTAGGCTACGACGACTTATTTTGAATACTTCTGTCAATGCATCCACACCATTTACCGGCAAGGTGTTTGGCAATTGCATTGAAGCGATATTGTCGCGCGATATTAAAGTGGGTCCCGGCAAAAACTCAAATGCTAAGGCCTGCAAATAAGCGACAAAAGCCGACACAGGAATAATGGCGCAACTGGTTTTTTCCTTACGAGCGGCAAACTCCACAATTTCTTTCATGGTGTAAACCGTTGGGCCCACCAAGTCATAAGATTGGTGAATCGTTTGCGGCATAGAAAGAGAGTGGACAAATGCAGATGCGACATCATCCACACACACCGGCTGAAACTGAGCTTGATGATTCGCCAAAGGCATAGCCGGAAATAACCTGGTCAACTTAGCAAACAAATTAATGAATTGATCTTGCGCACCAAAGATCACTGACGGCCTCAAAATAGTCCAATCTAAATTGCTTGCTTTCACAGCAGCCTCGCCATCGCCTTTACTGCGTTGGTACATAGAAAGTCCATGAGAATCGGCCCCCAATGCACTCATGTGCAAGTAGCGCTTCAGGCCGTGCAGCTGCATCGCCGTAATAATATTTTTTGGTAAATCCACGTGAGCGGCTTTAAAGATTTTGCCATAGGGCTTGGCTGGCTTATCGTGCAAAACACCAACTAAATTAATGACCGCCCCATCGGTCTTGATCCGTCCACAGAGACGTTGCGGTTCGTCAAACTCGTGAATATCAGCCTCTTCTACATGAATTTTAGGCAGCATGCGCAACTCTCGAGCCGCAGCTAAATGTCCAGTTGGAATCAGCACGGAATAGCCCGCCAGTTGAAGCTGTGCGGCAATTATTCGCCCGACAAATCCATTGCCGCCAATCAATAAGATGTCATATTTCATCTGAAACTTTCTTGACGTAATAAAGTTTTCTTTAAGGAAGTTCGGATTGAGTGGCAGCCTTCGGCGCAATTACACCTAAACGCTGCTTTAAAGATTGTGTTTGACCATTCATGACCGAGGAATAGTAATTTGCATTAGAGAGTACATTTTTTACATACACGCGCGTCTCGGTAAATGGAATGGTTTCAGCCAAAATGGCGCCCTCAGTCGGGCCAGATAACTTTTCACGCCAAGCCTTTGAACGCGAAGAGCCAGCGTTATACGCCGCGGAAGCCAGAACCCAGGATCCATCCAGATCAATGAGGACCATATTCAAATCATTACTACCCAATGTCAGATTGGTATTGGTGTCACTCAGCTTGTCGTTAGTGTAGTTGGTCATGCCAATTTTTTTGGCGACATACTTTGCCGTATTGGGCATCACCTGCATCAAACCAGACGCGCCTACAGAAGAAGCGGCATGTATAATGAAGCGAGACTCTTGACGAATTAAGCCATAGGCCCATGCCAGATTTAAATCAATCTGGCGAGCAATTGGAGATAGCTCCTCTTTGTATGGAGTTGGGTAGCGCAAACTAAAGTCATGGTCTTGCTTTGTGCGATCGGCGGTATTCACAACACGGTCGTATAAATTAATGCGCTTCGCATACTCAGCAGCGGCCAGCAACTGCTTATCAGTCATATTGCGCAACTCCCAATTCCACTCGCGATTACCTTCAAAGCGAAGATTCATGGCATATAAGCGCTCACCGCGTACAAAACCTTTGCACCTAGCCATTGCGTCGATTTCCTGCTCAGTTACTTGAGTTTTCGCAGGGGCATGATTTGATTTTCCCAATTCTTCGCGCGCCAACTGACCATAGAAGTTGTACTGATCTGCAATTAACTCAAAACTATCTTTAGCTTTAGCATCCTGACCCTCTGCCTTTAATGCGCGACCGTACCAATATGTCCATGCAGGATCTTTAGCGCGCACTACGGGATTCATGCCATCAATCGCATTCTTGACCAAAACCCAATCTTTGGCACGCAAACCGGCACGGACTTTCCATTCTTGAGATTCAACTGAAAGCAACTCGTTATAACCAAGATCTTGTTGTAAACGATAGGCATCATCCGCATTGGGATCTAACGTTTTGGCCAAAAATTGCCCGATCACGCCCCATGCGACAGTCTGATTCTCCTTGCTGTAGCGTGATACGTTTTGAGAAAAATCCCGATAGGCTTTAGCAGGGTCTGCTTTAGCAGCCTTAACAATATCGGCAATCGGATCCTCACCACCAATACGACGCGCCATAGTGTCATAACCTCTCTCACTAGCAGCACACCCAATCGCCTTAGCCTCGCTTGGGGACATGCCTCCGGCAGCAACTAACGATGGCACCAACTCCTGACAAGCCTGTCCAAAGTAACTCGGGTCAAGCAACACAGAACGAGAATCCATTACTAACTTGGTTGGATTTTCACCTTGCGATAACTTTGATAATAAGGAATAGCGCTTCACTTGGGTATCGTCATTTAATACAAACTTGGCATACTCCGCGTCAAAGCGCGCCCAATCCTTGCGCTTACCTAAAACCAGTAGCCAATCGTTACGCATGCGATCAGCCAAGGCGGTGCCTTGATATTGATTTAAAAATGCCACTACCTGCGCATCGGCACTTTAATCATTGCGTGCGCCACCAGCGCTGTCAAACAATTGTGGTTTGATCCGGAAATAGGCGACGTAATCGTCAAATGGGTAGTTAACCAAACTAGAATAGAGTTGCTGAGTCCGGAATATATCATTCTTTTTCGCAGCCTCGCGTAAATCGATAAACATCCGATCGGTATCGGTAATTTCTGCATGGGCAATCTTGCTTTCATAGGATTGAGGCAAGCTGGGCTTTTTTAACTTGTCTGCAAAACTACTGGATATGTTGAGCGCAAGACCAAAAATCAGACTCTTGGCCAATGGCAGGTACTTGCTACTGAATATTGCGGATTTCATTCTCGCTATCTCACCATATATCTACTTGCACGACCGCAGTCGGGCAATATCTTGATTACTATACCTTCTAATTTTCGCCTGATAATGCTCGATATGCACGGGAATTCACCAAAAACTCTTCGTCAAGACTTGCTAAAACAGCGCACTGCGTTTGCAGCTGAGCAAAATTACGCTCAAATTCAAGCCCGTCTAATTGATCATCTCAATCAGTTGCTATCCGATCAAGGTAAATCTTGGCAATCTATTGCCCTCTATTGGCCCATTCAGGATGAAATCGATTTACGCTCTACTTTGTTAGCTTGTGTCAAAAACGCCCCTAACCGAACCCTCACGCTGCCATTTGCGCGCCCAGATAAGCATCTTGATTTTTATCAATGGTGTCAAGGGGATCAACTCCTCCCAAGTAAGCATGGCGTGCCAGAGCCCAATCCCAATAATTCCCTAAGACCGCAAATCAACCCTGACTGCATTTTTATTCCCTGCGTAGGGTGGTCGAGTTCCGTGGTGAATGGCAAAATGCATTACTGGCGCCTAGGCTACGGCGGTGGATATTTTGACCGCACGCTTGCTGAGCGCAGAAAAAAAAATCCCAAACTTGTCTGCATTGGGATTGGATTTGATTGGCAACAATTAAATGATGCTCAATGGGCGGCTCAGACTCATGATGAGCCACTAGATATGCTCCTGACAGAGTCAGGCCTACTTCGATAAATTACTTTGTTAGATCTAAGTTATCAGCAATTGCCAGTACAGCATCCGCCTGATTCAGTGAGTAGAAATGAATACCGGGCGCACCAGCAGTTAGCAGCTGATCGCACAAGTCCGTTACCACCTCTTCGCCAAACGCACGAATGGACGCAATATCGTCACCATACGATTGCAGACGCAAACGAATCCAACGAGGAATTTCTGCACCACAAGCATCCGAGAATCGCAATAATTGACTGCTATTCGTGATCGGCATAATGCCAGCGATGATGGGTTGAGTCACCCCTAGATCATATGCTTCATCTACAAAACGGAAATAAGCATCGCTGTTATAAAAATATTGAGTAACCGCAGAGTTAGCGCCTGCCTTCATCTTTTGCACAAAGAAATCAACATCGCTAGCAGGCGACTTCGCCTGGGGATGCGTCTCTGGATATGCCGCCACATCGATATGAAACCAATCACCGGTTGCTGCACGAATAAATTCAACTAACTCGTTGGCATGATGAAACTCGCCGTACTGACCCATGCCAGATGGCAGGTCACCACGCAAAGTCACAATACGCTTCACGCCAAACGCCTGATATTGCTTGACCATTTCGCGCACGCTTTCACGCGAGCTGCCAACACAAGATAAGTGGGGAGCAACTGCTGCACCGGCAGCATGAATATCGCTCACCACTTTCAAAGTGCCAGACTGAGTAGATCCACCGGCACCAAAGGTCACGGAATAAAACGTAGGCTTGAGTGTTTCAGAAAAACGCTCACGCACAAGATGCAACTTACGCTCACCCTCAGGTGTTTTAGGAGGGAAGAATTCGACGCTTAATTCCATGATTTTTTGCCTAGATATCTATTTGATTGGATTAATAACGATAGTGGTCGGCCTTGTATGGGCCTTCCTTCGTTACGCCAATGTAAGCAGCTTGCTCATCAGTCAATTCGGTTAACTGCGCGTTCAGTTTCTTCAACTGTAAGCGAGCAACTTTTTCGTCCAAGTGCTTGGGCAATGTGTAAACGCCGATTGGGTATTTATTGGTCCCAACCGCATTCCACAATTCGATTTGCGCAATCACTTGGTTTGCGAAAGAAGAACTCATCACATAAGAAGGATGTCCTGTGCCGCAACCAAGATTTACCAAGCGGCCTTTAGCCAAAATGATGATGCGCTTCTCAGGAATCCCATTTGTAGCCGGGAAAATCACATGGTCAACTTGTGGCTTAATCTCTTCCCACTTGTATTTTTCAATACCAGCAACATCAATTTCATTGTCAAAGTGCCCAATGTTACAAACGATAGCTTGGTCTTTCATCTTCGCCATGTGGTCATGCGTAATCACGTGGTAATTGCCTGTTGCAGAGACAAAGATATCCGCTTTATCAGCAGCGTAGTCCATAGTTACAACACGATAACCTTCCATCGCAGCCTGCAATGCGCAGATTGGATCTACTTCAGTAACCCAAACTTGGGCAGATAAAGCGCGCAATGCTTGAGCTGAGCCCTTACCCACATCGCCGTATCCACAAACCACTGCAACCTTGCCGGCGACCATCACGTCAGTAGCACGCTTAATCGCATCAACTAAAGACTCGCGGCAACCATAGAGGTTGTCGAACTTGCTCTTGGTTACCGAGTCGTTTACGTTAATCGCTGGGAACTTCAAGTCACCCTTAGCGAACATTTGATACAGGCGGCGCACACCAGTAGTGGTTTCTTCTGTAACGCCTTTGACTTTTTCTAAGCGCGTGGAATACCAAGTTGGATCTTGTGCCAATTTTTTCTTGATGGCCGCAAACAAGATGGTTTCTTCTTCACTAGTAGGATGGTTCAAGCAAGCTTGATCTTTCTCGGCGCGCGCGCCAAGGTGCAACAACAAAGTAGCATCGCCTCCATCGTCCAAAATCATATTGGTGTAACCGCCGTCCGCCCACTCAAAAATACGGTGCGTAAAGTCCCAGTACTGCTCAAAGGTTTCGCCCTTAATCGCAAACACTGGTGTGCCGTTAGCAGCGATTGCAGCAGCAGCATGGTCTTGTGTAGAGAAAATATTGCAAGAAGCCCATTGCACTTCGGCGCCAAGCGCCTCTAAGGTCTCGATCAACACCGCAGTCTGAATGGTCATGTGCAATGAACCAGTAATACGTGCGCCACGCAGCGGCTGTTGTGCGGCAAACTCATCGCGAATAGCGATCAAGCCAGGCATCTCAGTTTCGGCAATCGCGATTTCTTTGCGACCAAAGTCGGTCAAGGAAATATCAGCAATCGCGCAACGAGTTGCAACAAAATTATTTAAATCAGAAACGGTATTCATTAATGCTCCAGCTAAATACGATCCAATGCTGGAGTAGAAACTCGCTAGCCATTGAATCATGGGTTAGCGAGCGCGGTTGCAATTAGCAAACCCCGGGGATTACCTTAGAGTCCACTCCCTTCAAGCCTGGGGAAGTGCTGGGTCTCAGCATTCCTTGCAACGCTCCTTGAAGGTATGCCATAATTGTAAACAATTACGGCATATTTCGCCTCAATACAACTACAAACTGCTTATTTCCTACTTACAGACCCGCTGCGGCACGTAATGCAGCTGCTTTGTCTGTTTGCTCCCAAGTAAATTCTGGCTCTTCACGACCAAAGTGGCCATAAGCAGCAGTCCTCTTATAAATTGGGCGCAAGAGATTGAGCATCTTCACGATACCTTTTGGACGCAAGTCAAAGTGCTCGGAAACTAACTGCGCAATCTTCTCATCGGAGATCTTGCCCGTGCCAAATGTGCTTACCATCACTGAAGTTGGTTTAGCAACACCAATCGCGTAAGAGATCTGGATCAAGCACTTGATTGCCAAACCAGCAGCAACCACATTTTTGGCGACATAACGACCTGCGTATGCAGCAGAGCGGTCAACTTTAGATGGATCTTTACCAGAGAAAGCGCCACCACCGTGAGGGGCTGCACCGCCGTAGGTGTCTACAATAATTTTGCGGCCAGTCAAACCACAATCCCCTTGCGGACCGCCGATTACAAAGCGACCTGTTGGATTAACCAAGAAGTTGATAGCGCCTTTGATCAAATGCTTAGGTAATACTGGTGTGATAATCTCTTCAATAACAGCTTCACGCAATTTCTCGAGAGAAATATCTTCATCGTGCTGAGTAGACAACACAACAGTGTCGATAGAGTCAGGCTTACCATCAACGTAACGCAATGTCACTTGTGACTTAGCGTCTGGACGCAACCAGTGCAAGCGACCATCACGACGTAATTGAGATTGACGCTCTACCAAACGATGAGATAAATGAATTGGCAAAGGCATCAACTCCGCAGTCTCATCGCAAGCGTATCCAAACATTAAACCTTGGTCGCCAGCGCCTTGATCTAAGCCATCATCATGCGCCGTATCAACGCCTTGAGCGATATCAGGACTTTGCTTGTCGTAAGCCACCAATACGGCACAGCCTTTGTAATCGATGCCATAAGCGGTGTTGTCGTAACCAATTTCACGCAAGGTGTTGCGCGCAACCTGTATGCAATCAACGTTAGCGTTTGTAGTGATCTCACCAGCCAAAACCACTAGGCCTGTGTTGCACAAAGTTTCTGCCGCAACGCGTGCAGTTGGATCTTGAGCCAAGATGGCATCTAAGATTGAATCAGAAATTTGGTCTGCTACTTTATCGGGGTGACCTTCAGAAACGGATTCTGAGGTAAAGAAGTAATCATTTGCCATTGCATATTCCTTAAGTTATTAACACGATCATTGGGACAACTCACGTGCCAGGAATCACAATGGCGACGCTTTAGCAGAATTTATGAATCGCTCTACAAGTTGTCTTAACTCAGCGATGAGGGGATTCTATCCGAAAAGCGACAAATTGAGCAAGACACACCAAAATCCCCACACTAAGAGAGCGGCATTGAATATCATTAGGGGGTGCGAAAACTCCTACTCAAGCTCTGTCTCAATGTGATTGCCGTGCTTCCGCTCGCTCTCGTACAGGCGATTGGCTCATTTTTAGGCATATTGGCTTATGTGGGCTCTAAACAATATCGCTCACTCTTTAGGCCTCAATATGAAGCCGTCATTCGTTCTCGAGGCCTGCCATTCAAACCGTGGGAAGCGGTAAGGGCTTCTGAAATGCTGTTTTCAGATAGTTTGTGGATTTGGCGTAATCCCGCTAAGGCGCTTAAATTAGTTGAAGTACCAAACTGGGATGTTGTGGAGCAGGCAATTAGCGATGGGCATGGTTTGGTCATGCTCACCCCTCACCTAGGTGGTTTTGAAATCATTCCTCGTGTACTAGCACAGCACTTTCCCGCAACCATTCTGTATCGTCCCTCACGCCAAGAATGGCTTAACGAAGTGGTGGAAGATGGGCGCGACCACCCCAATTGGTTGCAAATCCATCGAAAGCCAAAGCCGACTCCGTGACCTCATTCGAGAAATTCAGACGGGGAACTTTATTTTTATTGCGCCTGATATTGATCTTGGTCAACAGGACTCTGTCTTGGTGCCTTTCTTTGGCATTCAAACCAACAACACCACCTCAGTCTCTCGTTTAGCAAGGTTGAGTGGGGCTGAAATATGTCTTATGACAACTACCCTAAACCAAGATCGCAAAGGCTACACCTGCCGCATCAGCGCACCTTTGCCCAACTTTCCAAGCGATGATGTTGAAAAAGACACCGCCCGTTTAAATCAATACATCGATGAACTTGTTCGCGCAAGACCAGCAGAGTACTATTGGGTACATAAGCGCTTTAAACATAGGCCGCCCGGCGAGCCTAGTCTTTACGATTAAACGGAAATATTTTGAGCACCCCTACATACAACCCAGCACGCAAGTTACGCTTCACCAAAATGCATGGTGCTGGCAATGATTTCATAGTGCTCAACGGTATTGATCAAGACCTCAGCGACATTACACGCGAGCAGTGGCAAACCTTAGCGCATCGCCAATTCGGCATTGGCTCCGATCAAATTCTGTTGGTTGAAAAAGCTACTCGCTCAGACGCTGATTTTCGGTATCGCATCTTTAATGCGGATGGCGGCGAAGTGGAGCAATGCGGCAATGGTTCGCGTTGCTTTGTACGTTTCGTGCAAGAACAAGGCTTATCCAATAAAAATCCGCTACGCGTAGAAGTGGCGCATACCATACTCACACTTAAATCCCATGCCGATGGCCAGGTAGAGGTCGATATGGGTGCACCCATTTTTGAACATAGCCTCATTCCATTTAATGCCGCAGGTTTAGCCAGCATTCAAGAATTTCAAGAAACGCTATACGCGCTTCCACTAAATCAGCCCGCCACTCATGACAGCCTAGTCGGCGTTCTATCGATGGGCAATCCGCATGCTGTCCAAGTGGTTTTGGATGTTGATAGCGCTCCTGTTTTAGAAGAGGGCTCTGAGATTGAAAGCTTTGCAGCTTTCCCTAGAAAAGTGAATGTAGGTTACTTGCAAGCACTCAATCGCCATGAAATCAAATTGCGCGTCTTTGAGCGCGGCGCCGGCGAAACTTTAGCTTGCGGCACAGGTGTATGCGCCGCTGTTGTGTCCGGCATTCGTCGCGGCCTTCTGGACTCACCAGTAAAGGTGCATACCCGAGGTGGCGATCTGCAAATTACTTGGGCCGGCGTAATGGATGGAGTGGCTCAGCCAGTCATCATGACCGGCCCGGCCGTTACTGTGTTTGAAGGCGAAACAACTGTCTAAGGGCAAGCGCCCTTAGATTCCGTATTTTTCCCGGTAAGCCTTTACTGCAGGCAAATAATTTGTAAGCTTGGCATCACTTGAATTGGTCAAGAAGGACATTAGGCCGGTCAAGTTTGCAATCGCAATTACTGGCAACCCAAATGCTTGCTCAACTGCCTGTACTGCTGATTTTTCCCCAATGTCCACCGCATTACCCGAACGCTCCATCCGGTCTAAAGCAATCAATACCGCTGCAGGTTCTGCGCCCGCTTTACGAATGAGGTCTACTAACTCTATCACCGAGGTTCCAGCAGAAATCACATCATCAATAATGACTACGCGACCTTTCACTGGCGCACCAACCAATACCCCACCTTCACCATGATCTTTCGCTTCTTTGCGGTTGTAGGCATAAGGAACATTGATACCCTCATCCGCCAGGGCGATGGCCGTGGCAGCTGCAAGCGTAATGCCTTTATAGGCAGGGCCATAAAGCATATCGAATTGCAATTTGGATTCTTGTAAAGCTTTGGCGTAGTAACGACCCAGCGCGCTTAGGCGCGCACCATCATTAAATTCACCCGCGTTAAAGAAATAAGGCGAGAGTCTTCCTGCTTTGGTTTTAAACTCACCAAAGGACAAAACCTTGGCCTCTAAGGCAAAACGTATAAAGTTATCTTGATTTGAATTATTTGAGCTCATAGGCCTACATGTTACGCATCATTTCCGCGAACCTCAACGGTATCCGTTCCGCAGTCAAAAAAGGCTTTCTACCATGGGCCGTCACGCAACAAGCGGACTTCATTTGCATGCAGGAGCTCAAGGCTCAACGCGATGACTTAGAAGATGCCATTCTCAACCCGGATGGACTGCATGGCTACTTTCATCATGCGGAGAAAAAAGGCTATAGTGGCTGCGGCATTTATACGCCCCATAAACCCGATGAGGTCATATATGGCTATGGCAATGCAGAGTTTGATGCCGAGGGGCGTTACGTGGAGGCGCGCTTCGAAAGGTTGTCTGTTATTTCAGTCTACATGCCGTCTGGCTCAAGCTCCCCTGAGCGACAAGAGGCTAAATATCGCTATCTTGATAGCTTTCTGCCGCATCTTGTAGCGCTTAAAAAATCGGGGCGTGAAATCGTGCTTTGCGGTGACGTGAATATCGCCCACCAAGAAATCGATTTAAAAAACTGGAAAGGCAATCTCAAAAATTCGGGCTTCTTGCCTGAGGAGCGCGCATGGCTCACTAATTTATTTAGCAAAGTGGGGTATGTTGATGTCTATCGCCAACTGGAGCCTGAAGCAACTGAGACTGGTTACACCTGGTGGAGTAATCGTGGTCAAGCTTATGCGAAAAATGTAGGATGGCGGATTGACTATCACTTCACCACTCCAGGCATCGCTGCCACCGCCAAGAAAACCGCGGTATACAAAAATGAAAAATTCTCAGACCATGCGCCACTTACTGTGGATTACGACTGGAAGCTATAAGCGGCAATAAAAATCGGACGAAAAATTACTCGTCTTCTTTTTGGATCTGAACGAGCTTGAAATGCATCGTTGCCCAAATCAACAGCAGGACTCGAGCGCCAATGATGGCGGTGCCATAGAAGAATGCTTGATATCCAAAGTTGTCGACAAACACTCCGGAAAAGCCCGCCAGCCATTTAGGCAATAGCAATATCATTGAGCTAAAAAGGGCGTACTGAGTTGCCGAGTAACGAATATTGGTGAGAGAGGATAGAAAGGCGATAAAAGCTGCGCTCGCAATACCCGCACTTAAGTTGTCCGCAGAAATCACCCAAATTAACCCATGCAAATCATGGCCTTGGGTGGCCAACCAAACAAACAGCAAATTACTTACCGCAGAGAGAATCGCGCCCACAAAGAGAATGCGCAGGACGCCAAAACGCAGAGTAAGCACGCCACCAACAAAGGCACCAACCAAGGTCATGACTACGCCAAAAACTTTGCTCACCGCCGCCACCTCATCCTTGGTGTAACCCATGGCCACATAAAACGGGTTAGCCATAATGCCCATCACCACATCACTAATACGATAAACGGCAATTAAGGATAAAATTAAGATGGCGTGCCAGCGATAGCGGCGCGTAATAAATTCTGCAAAAGGTTCAACCAGAGTTTGATAGAGCCACGCTGTGGCAGTGCGCACTTTTGCCAACTCATACTTGATCGGCCCTTTACTTAAAAGGGTTGTAATAACGCCAATGCCAATAGACGCAGCCATACAAAGATAAGCAAATTGCCATGCACGGGCGTCATAACCGCTACCGGTTTCAGCCCGGGCAGCAAGCCAAAGAACACCGGCACCAGCCCAGATCAGAGCCAGTCGATAGTTTGATAAGTTGCCGCCAAGGCTGCTTGATGATCGCTATTGGCTGACGCAATACGAAATGCATCCAATGCACTATCTTGAGTGGCAGAGCCAAATGCCACCAACAGCGCACACCAAACTACCGAATTGAGCACAAGCTTCGGATCTAGAGTCGACATGCCAACAAGCCCCAATATGATGAGCGCTTGCGCAAAGAGTAACCAGCTACGCCGACGCCCAAACAACTTTGTTAACAGCGGAATTTGTAAGCGATCCACCAGGGGTGCCCACACCCACTGAAAGGCATACATGAAACCAACCCAAGTTAAGTAGCCGATGGTGCTGCGATCAATCCCTGCTTCGCGCAACCAAAAACTGAGAGTGCCAAAAATAGGCAACAAGGGGAGGCCTGCGGCAAATCCCAAGAACAGCATACGCAAACAAGGCCATTCGAGATAAACCCGAAAGTCTTTTAACCAAGATTGGACTGCAGTTAACACCTTTGAATTTTTATTTTACGCACGACGAATGCGGAATAAGGCGAGACTGCCAAATAAATTTGGCATAAAAGTCACTTGACGACCTTCATGCAGAATACATTGATCGAGAATCTTCAGACCAAGACTAGAGGCCAGTTTTTCAAAATCAGCAACCGTCAGCACACGCACATTTGGCGTGTTGTACCACTGGTATGGCAAGCTCTTCGAAACCGGCATACGACCCATGCCTACGGCTAGGCGATGCGACCAATGTCCAAAATTTGGAAAAGAAATAACCGATTCTTTTCCAACGCGAACTACTTCTCGCAAAATCTTTGCAGTCTGATGAATGGTTTGCAAAGTTTGCGACAGCACTACCGTGTCAAAGCTATCGTCTTCGAAAAGCGCTAGGCCGCCTTCCAAATCCTGCTGCATTACATTCAAGCCATTTTGCACGCAAGACAATACGCGCGTATCATCAATCTCAACACCATACGAATGCACTGGCTTTTGTTTTTGCAAAAACTCTAAGAAACTGCCATCACCACACCCCAGGTCAAGCACCTGGCTATTGGGCGCAATCCAATTGGCAATAGCGGCAAAGTCAGCGCGCTTATTAAAATTGCTCATGCCCAAGACCCACTCATTTGTTTAAAGTAAGCTCGGACTAGATTGTGATAACGCGCGTCATCCAATAGGAAAGCATCGTGACCATGAGGTGCATCGATTTCAGCGTAAGTAACTTCACTCTTATTGCTCAGCAAAGACTGCACAATCTCGCGACTACGATTTGGCGGGAAGCGCCAATCAGTGGAAAAACTAACTACCAAAAACTTAGCCTGAACCTCTGCCAGAGCGCGATTCAGGCTACCTTCGTAACGACGCGCGGGATCAAAATAATCGAGTGCGCGAGTAATAAGCAAATACGTATTGGCATCAAAATAAGTCGAAAACTTATCGCCCTGATGGCGCAAGTAGCTCTCAACTTCAAACTCGACATCAAAACTGAAACGATAGGCATTGGACTCGCCATTAGGACGCTGCAATTCACGTCCAAATTTTTCCGCCATATCGTCGTCAGACAAATAGGTAATGTGGCCAACCATACGCGCCAAACGCAAGCCACGCTTTGGCACAACACCGTGTTCGTAATAGTTGCCGCCATGGAAATCGGGATCCGACAAAATGGCGTTACGCGCCACTTCATTAAAAGCGATATTTTGCGCACTTAACTTTGGCGTCGATGCCACAACAACGCAATGATCCAAACGCTTAGAAAACTGAATGGCCCAAGCCATTGCTTGCATGCCGCCCAAGCTACCGCCCATCACTGCGGCAAACTTGCGAATGCCTAATTTATCGGCGAGACGGGCTTGTGTATTTACCCAATCTTCGACAGTCACGACTGGAAAATCGGCGCCATACGGTTTGCCAGTTGCCGGATTAATACTCATAGGCCCCGTAGAGCCAAAACAAGAACCTAAATTATTTACGCCGATAACAAAAAAATGATCGGTATCCACTGGCTTACCAGGACCAATCATGTTGTCCCACCAACCGATATCGGCGGGATCTTCTGGGCTTGGTCCAGCTACATGATGTGATGCGTTGAGCGCATGACAAACCAGAACAGCATTACTTTTATCGGCATTGAGTTTCCCGTAAGTTTCAATGACTAAATCGTAGCCAGACAAGAGGGCGCCACTCTGCAAAGACAGGGGCTCGGCAAAATGAATAGTATTTCTGGAGAGATGTAGCTCGCTCATTCTGAGAGGAGAAGGCGCAAACTAACATCGGAGGCTTCGGTGGGCAGCTTCTTAAATCCGCTCCGGGCAAAGCGATGCCAACGACCTAAAACAAAACTCATCAACATGGCGGCACGAATGCTGACCTCTTCCGGACCTAGCTGCGCCCAATTACCACCTTGAGTTTGAGCGATACGCAAAGCCTGTTTAAGAGAGGCTTCAACACGATCCAACACTTGAGTAATGCGCTCCTGCAAATGATCATCCTCTTGCAATAAGGCGTCGCCCAATAAAACCCGAGTCATGCCGGGATTCTTTTCAGCGACAAACAAGAGCATTTGCAAAATGCCGCGCGCCTGAGCAAGGCCAGACTCTTCCTGTTGATTAATTTGATTAATCAATCCGAAAACGGTTTGCTCAATAAAAGAAATCAGCCCTTCAAACATTTGCGCTTTACTTGTGAAATGACGGTACAAGGCTGCTTCTGATACCTGAATTTGGGCCGCCAAAGCCGCGGTAGTAACGCGCTCACCCTTAGGGTTTTGCAGCATTTCTGCGAGGACCTGCAGAATTTGCAGCCGGCGCTCGCCTGGCTTAGGGCGATTGCGCGTATTACCAGCGTCAGCGTTGCTGTCGTTGATATCTGCCGGCTCTAAAGATTCACGCATGGTTATCTTCTTATCTCGAGCGAATCATCGTTCCGAACGCTTGCTCGGTCAGAATTTCTAACAATAAAGAATGTTCAATGCGGCCATCAATGATGTGCACTGAGTTAACTCCGCTCTTCGCCGCGTCTAATGCAGAGGAAATTTTTGGCAACATACCACCAGAAATGGTTCCATCGGCCAATAGCCCATCGATCTCACGCGCGGTAAGATCAGCCAACAAAGTGCCATTCTTATCCATCACACCAGGAATATTGGTCATCATGACCAACTTCTCCGCGTGCAGAATTTCAGCCATCTTGCCAGCCACCAAATCAGCATTGATGTTGTAAGCCTGGCCCTCTTCACTAAATCCAATTGGAGAAATCACTGGAATAAACGCATCGTCTTGCAAGGCCTTAACAACAGCAGGATTAATCGCTTCAATCTCGCCGACAAATCCCAAGTCAATTGTTCCGCCAGGCTGCTTCTCATCAGCAACCAGCATTTTCTTAGCGCGAATCAGCCCGCCATCTTTGCCAGTCAAACCAACGGCCTGACCCCCAAAATGGTTAATTAACATCACGATATCTTGTTGCACTTCGCCACCGAGAACCCACTCAACTACTTCCATGGTTTCTTCATCGGTCACGCGCATCCCCTGAATAAAGGTGCCAGTTTTGCCAATCTTCTTGAGGGCTTCATCAATTTGTGGTCCGCCACCATGAACCACTACTGGATTCATGCCAACGAGTTTCAACAAAATCACATCGCGCGCAAAACTTTCTTTTAAGCGCTCTTCAACCATAGCGTTTCCACCGTACTTGATAACGATAGTTTTGCCGTGGTACGAGCGGATGTACGGCAAAGCCTCAGCAAGAATCTCCGCCTTTAATAATAAAGGGGAGATGTCACTAATTGTCGGTAAATGCTTAGTCATTGCTACTTAAATTTATTCGCCAAATAATTTTTGACGGAGTTCGCGACGCTCTTGAGCCTCAAGAGATAAATTGGCTATAGGCCTTGCAATTAAACGGTTCAAACCAATTGGTTCACCAGTTTCTTCACACCAACCATAGTCACCGGATTCAATGCGCGCCAATGCTTGCTCTACTTTTTTGAGCAGCTTGCGTTCGCGATCGCGTGTGCGCAATTCCAACGCATGCTCTTCTTCAATCGTCGCACGATCGGCAGGATCTGGAACCAAAATATTTTCACGCAGATGCTCTGTTGTCTCAGACGCATTCTTCAAAATGTCGTCTTTGAGCGTCAACAATTTTTGACGGAAAAAATCTAACTGCGCAGCATTCATGTAGTCCTTGTCGGACATCTTGAGCAATTCCGCTTCAGTCAATGGCGCACCTTTGGCGACTTTAGCGCTCGCAGCCTTGCCGCTAGTCTTTGCAGCAGTCGCTGGTTTTGTTGCCGTTTTTACCGTCATCTCATTCTTTCCTGGTTTGAAGCATTATTGCCTCATTCTGCCAAACTTTTATTACCTCGGAATCAATCTTCAGCAATATTGACCGTGGCGGCGGATTTTACCCGAATCTTTCTAGGCCAAACATCCCTCAAGCCCAGCCAGTAGGGTGTCTTTGGGCAAATCGATGCCAATAAACACCATACGGGTTTGTTTGGGTTCGGCACCCCATGGACCAGCCGAATCGCTGTCCATCATCTGATGAACCCCCTGAAACACCACTTTTCGAGAGCGCCCCCTCACATAAAGCACCCCTTTATAGCGCAACATCTTCTCGCCAAAGACCTCCAAAATGCCCCCGAGGCAGTCTTCCAACTTTTTGTGATCAAAGGGTTTATCACTACGAAAAACGAAGGATTGGATGCGGTCTGTATGGCCTGCGTGACCATGGTGATGATGGTCATGACTGTGATCATGTCCGTATGCGCTGTGGTCGTGATCTTCTTGCTCCAAGAAATGGGGGTGAATATCTAGCTTGGCATTGAGATTGACGCCCTTAAGATCTAAGACGGCATTCAAAGGCACCACACCATTGGAAATGCCGGCAATAGGCGCCCTTGGGTTCATGTGCATGAGGCGATTACGCAAGGCATCAACTTCGGCAGGCGTAACCAGATCCGTCTTAGTGATAAAGATTTGATCCGCAAAGCCAACCTGGCGTTGCGCTTCTTCATGCTCATTGAGTTGTTGCTGACCGTGCTTGGCATCCACCAGGGTGACAACGGCATCTAGGACATAGTGATCCGCAACATCATCATCCATAAAAAATGTCTGGGCTACAGGGCCAGGGTTGGCCACACCAGTGGTTTCAATCACAACCCGATCAAAACTACTCTTCTTGTCTTTGCGCTGCTCCCAAAGCTCGTTTAGCGCATCCACCAGATCACCACGGATGGTGCAGCAAATGCAGCCATTACTCATTTGCACAATATTTTCTTCCCCGCATTCATTCTCGATCACGGCAATTTTTTTGCCGTGCTCTTCACTCAAGATGTGTTTGAGCAAAGTAGTTTTGCCGCTTCCTAAGAAGCCCGTCAAAATGGTTACCGGAATTAATGCCATGGATGATCCAATCAAAATCTAAAAAAACCATAGATTCCCAAAGCGGGAAACCTTCTGTCTTACCGAGTTCCTCAGCCTTTGCCAGCCTTTGCGCGTGGATGCGCCTTATCGTATGCCTGAGCTAGGTGCTGAAAGTCTAGGGAGGTGTAAATCTGGGTACTGGCGATACTGGCATGCCCCAACATCTCTTGCACAGCACGCAAATCTTGTGAGGACTGCAATACATGACTCGCGAAACTATGCCTCATCATATGGGGGTGCACATGCGTCGGCAAACCAGCGCGCATGGCTAAGGTGCGTAAGCGCGCTTGAGCGGTGCGAGGGGATAGACGCTTGCCGGTAGCGGATAAAAATAAGGCAATTGATCTTTCGGCGTACTCACCGGCATCACGCAATTCTCGCCACGCCGCAAGTGATTTCATCGCTGGCACGCCAACCGGTACAGAACGCCTGTTACCGCCCTTACCCAAAACCGTTACTTCAGCAGCATCCCAATCTAACCAGCCAGCAGATTCATGCTGACGATCTTTGCTTTGCATCACATCAATACCCAAGAGCTCTGACAGGCGCAATCCTGAGGAGTAGAGCAAATCAATCATCGCCGCATCCCGAATGGATTCGAAATCTTTTTGCTCTTCCACCTCCTTGACGGCTTGATTTACCAAAGCCAATGCTTGCTCAACAGATAAGGCTTTGGGCAACGACTTTAGGCGCTTAGGCGCTTTCACGTCATCGACAGGATTTGCAATCAAGCCGCCAGTGACTTTGCCATCACGCACATTGCGCCGCGCATCTTTTTCACTAAGCCAGTCATACCAACCGCGCCATGCGGAAAGGGCTCTTGCAATACTTCTTGAAGATTTGCCTTTGGAATGCAAGCGACCCGCCCAGCGACGCACGTGACCATTACTTACCTTCAGTAATTCAACGGTATCTTCAGATGCAAAATTTTGTAGATCACTCAAATCGATGCCATACGCCTTGAGCGTATGTGGCGAGAGTTGACGCAACACATGTAGCTCATGCAAATACTCTTGCATGAGGGGGTGAAGTTCAGTCGCCTTTAATTTCATAAGCCTGGATACGATCCAAAGCTGCTGCAGTTAGTTCGGCGATCTGGCGCAAATAGAAAGCACCCATATCGGCAGTAAAACGTGATTCATCTTTACTTGCGAACAGCAATACTGCTGGAGATTGATTGGCGCCAACACTCTTCCCCAAAGGCAGGCCAATAGCCACCATGCTTTGCCATTCAGGGTCGATCGTGGTTTGGCTGGCCAATAAATCTACGCTGGCGGCAGCCAATTCTTTTGCCGAACCGCATAAAGGCGTATCTACCCACGGGCTAAAAGCAGAGTTAGGCGATAACAATTGTGCAGGCTCCACCTCAAACACTTCCGCCAAGCCAGAGGTAATTGCAGCCTCCGCATCAGATTTATTGTTTGCCTTCATTAAGCGTAACAACCAGGCAACTAAACTTTGCTGTGTTTTATCGTTGCGACTACCAAAGTGCAACATCTCACTTAAGCGGCGATTGAGCTCCTGATTTTGTGTCCGCAATACTGTCATCTGACGCTCTTGCAAAGAGATGGCCCGATCTTCGTGCGGAGGCTTAATTCGAATCTCATTCAAGAGATCGGCATAGCGATCGAAGAACCCATGGGTTACACGTAACCACTCAGCCACCAACGCTTCTTGCTCGGCTTGCTTTGGATCGATTGCACTCATCTTTCTTCTGACTGTTCGTTTGTTAGCCAAGCTTTTTACGCAAGAGCTCATTCACTTGGCCAGGATTAGCCTTGCCTTGTGAGGCTTTCATAATCTGACCCACCAGCGCATTAAATGCCTTCTCTTTGCCAGAGAGGAACTCTTCAACAGACTTCTGGTTTGCGGCAAGCACTTGATCAATGATGGCCTCAATGGCTCCACTATCGCTAATTTGCTTCAAGTCTTTGGCATCAATCACTTGATCAACCGTGCTAATGGCTTTGCCTGCAAGCGCTTCTTCCCAAAGAATGGCAAAGATATCTTTAGCAATCTTGTTAGAGATCGTGCCATCAGCAACGCGAGTAAGTAATGGCGCTAAATGCGCCGCTTTTAATGGCGCGTCCGCTGTAGCGATGCCGGCACGATTTAGCGAGGAAGCAAATTCACCAGCAATTAAATTGGCCGCCGCTTTTTCCAAAGGCTTACCTACGATAGCCAACAATTCCTCGAACACTTTTGCAGTGTCGCGATCTTGCGTCAGCAGCTGCGCATCATATGCACTCAAACTAAATTCGCTTTGCCACTGTTCGCGCAGTTGCGCTGGCAGCGCTGGCATCTTGCTGCGCACATCCGCAATCCAAGCATCATCAATTACCACTGGCAAAAGATCGGGATCAGGGAAGTAGCGGTAGTCGTTCGCGTCTTCTTTGCTACGTATGCTACGGGTTTCACCACGATCGGGATCATACAGACGTGTTTCTTGAACAACCGTGCCACCATCTTCAATTAATTCAATTTGACGACGCACTTCGTATTGAATTGCCCCTTCCAAGAAGCGGAAGGAGTTCAGATTTTTAATTTCACAGCGAGTCCCAAACTCAGCTTGACCCTTGGGTCGAACCGATACATTTGCGTCACAACGGAAAGAGCCTTCTTGCATATTGCCGTCACAAACACCGAGCCAAACTACGAGGCCATGCAAAGCCTTAGCATAGGCAACGGCCTCGGCAGCACTACGCATGACTGGCTCAGTCACGATCTCGAGGAGCGGCGTACCAGCGCGGTTTAAATCGATCCCGCTTGAAGGCTCACCATGAGGGCCAGCAAAACCTTCTTCGTGAACCGACTTACCGGCATCTTCTTCCATGTGCGCGCGAGTGAGCTCCACCACTTTGATCTCATCGCCAACCAGAATCTCCACCTGACCTCCAACCACAACCGGGATCTCCATCTGGCTAATCTGATAGCCCTTAGGAAGATCGGGATAAAAATAGTTCTTACGCGCAAAAATACTCGCTGGCGAAATCTTGGCATTCACCGCCAAACCAAATCGAATGGCATGCTCAACCGCTTGACGATTCAATACTGGCAATACACCAGGCAGCGCTAAATCCACTGCGCATGCTTGAGTGTTTGGTGCCGCGCCAAAGCGAGTACTTGCACCACTAAAAATTTTAGATTGCGTTTGTAACTGCGCGTGGGTCTCTAGACCAATAACGACTTCCCATTGCATCATGCCACCCCACTTGCTTGACGCAAATGCCAATCGCTGGCTTGCTGATATTGATGGGCCACTTGGAGCAAGCGTGCTTCTGAAAAATAATTGCCAATCAGTTGCATGCCAATAGGTAAATTATTACCGCTAAATCCACACGGAACGCTCATGGCTGGCAAGCCTGCCAAGTTAGTAGAAAGTGTGTAAATATCTTCTAAGTACATTTGCACTGGATCTTTTGATTTCTCGCCTAAGCGCCAAGCTACATCAGGGGCTACGGGCCCGAGGATGACATCACATTGATTAAACGCCGCCTGAAAATCCGCCGCAATAATGCGACGAATCTTTTGCGCTTGAAGATAGTAGGCATCGTAATAGCCATGACAAAGAACATAGGTTCCAATCATGATGCGGCGCTTCACTTCAGAACCAAAACCTTCGGTACGAGACTTTGCATACATATCACCAAGATCGCGATACTCATTCGCGCGATAGCCATAACGCACGCCGTCAAAACGACTCAGATTGCTTGATGCTTCCGCTGGCGCTAAAACGTAATACACCGGAATAGATAATTTTGTTTTAGGCAACCTGACTTCAACTAATGTCGCGCCTAAATTTTCTAAGAGCTTCGCTGCTTCATTTACGGATTTAGCAACATCAGCAGCTAAACCTTCCGCGAAAAATTCTTTTGGCAAACCGACACGCAAACCTTCCAATGGTTTTGCAGCATTTGTATTGCCTTCTTTCCACGCTTGATTTAGATAACGACCATAGTCTTCTCCCGAATCAGCCAAAGAAGTGGAGTCACGAAGATCGTGTGATGACATTGCCGAAAGAAGCAATGCGCAATCTTCCGCAGTCTTGCCCATCGGACCAGCTTGATCAAGTGAAGAGGCATAAGCAATCATGCCGTAGCGAGAAACGCGCCCATAACTGGGCTTAATTCCGGTAAGGCCACAAAATGCGGCTGGCTGACGAATCGACCCACCTGTATCAGTACCTGTAGCGATAGGGGCCAAGCCAGCAGCAACCGCTGCAGCAGAGCCGCCCGAAGAACCGCCGGCTACGTGAGCCGCATTCCAAGGATTTAAAACCGGTCCAAAGGCGGAGTTTTCGTTGGATGAGCCCATAGCGAATTCATCCATATTCGTTTTGCCCAGACAAACCATGCCAGCGCCATGGGGATTGTTTTCATCTGGGAGACCCAGATTGGCTACCACTGTAGCGTCGAAAGGACTTTGATATCCAGCCAAGATTTTTGAGGCAGCAGTGGACTTCCAACCGCGCGTTACAAAGACGTCCTTGTGCGCAACAGGAATCCCCGTTAACTTGCCCGATTTTCCAGAAGAAATCAGCTGATCTGCTTTATTTGCTTGCTCTAAGCTTAACTGAGCATTCACATCAAGATAGGCATTCCACTGTTTTCCAGCATCAATGCGGCCCAAAAAGTATTGGGTTATCTCGGTACTAGAGACCTCTTTGGCCGCCAGTGCTTTTGCCATTAAGGCGATAGAAGTGTTGTGCCAACTCATTCGATCACCCTTGGCACCAAGAAATAGCCATCCTGCTGGGCAGTGGCAGATTGCATGTTTTCAGCGCGATGGTCTGATTCAGTGACTTGGTCAACACGCATTGGTTGGGCCAAATCACGCAAAAAGAGGATGGGGTGAGCCAAAGGTTCAAGACCAGTCGTGTCGACAGCCTGCATGTCCTCAACCAAGGAAAAAATGGCCTGTAATTGAGGCAAAACTGCCTCGGCTTCTGCCTGATTTAACTCAAGCCTAGAAAGGTGCGCAATGCGCTGGACATCATCAAGTTTCATGCGGCGCTAGAGTATCATGCCTATATAGTTTCATTAACACTTTCTATTTTCCCACTACAATCATGTTTGGTTTTTTCCGCAGCTACTTTTCCAATGACCTAGCCATCGACCTAGGAACCGCCAACACCTTAATTTATATGCGTGAGCGGGGTATTGTCCTCGATGAACCATCGGTCGTGGCAATTCGCCAAGAAGGTGGTCCAAACGGCAAAAAGACCATTTTGGCTGTCGGCAAAGATGCGAAAGCGATGTTGGGTCGCGTTCCAGGGAATATTGAAGCAATTCGCCCAATGAAAGACGGCGTTATTGCCGACTTTACGATTACCGAACAAATGCTCAAGCAATTTATCAAGCTTGTGCATGAAAGCAAATTATTAAAGCCGAGTCCACGCATCATCATTTGCGTTCCTTGCGGCTCTACTCAAGTTGAGCGTCGCGCGATTCGTGAATCTGCATTAGGTGCTGGCGCTTCACAAGTATTTTTGATTGAAGAACCAATGGCTGCTGCAATTGGTTCTGGCTTGCCAGTTTCCGAAGCTGCTGGCTCGATGGTTGTCGACATTGGCGGCGGTACAACTGAAGTTGGCGTGATGTCATTAGGCGGCATGGTTTACAAAGGCTCAGTTCGTGTTGGTGGTGACAAGTTTGATGAAGCCATTACCAATTACATTCGTCGCAACTACGGCATGTTGATTGGCGAGCAAACTGCCGAGTTGATCAAGAAAACGATTGGTTCTGCTTTCCCTGGTGCTGAAGTACTCGAGATGGAAGTAAAAGGTCGCAATCTTTCCGAAGGTATCCCACGTAGCTTTACCGTTACCAGCAATGAAATCCTCGAAGCATTGACTGATCCCCTGAAGCAAATCGTAACTGCAGTTAAAGCGGCTCTCGAGCAGATTCCACCTGAGTTGGCCTCCGACATTGCTGAGCGCGGCATGATGCTCACTGGCGGCGGCGCCTTATTGCGCGACCTCGATCGCCTCCTGTTGGAAGAAACTGGCTTGCCGATTCATGTTGCAGAAGATCCTTTAACTTGCGTGGCTCGTGGTTGCGGTATCGCACTTGAGCGCATGGATAAGTTAGGCGGAGTGTTCTCGCACGAGTAAGCGACATACACGTCGACCAGGGAATTGCAACATAGCGCTCCACCACTTTTCAGACAGGGCATTCCGGCCTTACTCAAACTGATTGTCTGCCTGTCGATCAGCATCGCTCTGATGCTGATCGATTTTCGTTTCAAAGCACTCGATCCCATTCGCAATAATGTGAATTGGATTTTGCGTCCTCTTGAATATGTCATGATGGCACCGCGCAATGCATTCGAGGCGACCTCAGAATATTTCACAACCCGTGCAACCCTTGATCAAGAAAATCAAGTGATGAAAGTTCGCCAAGCGGAGCTCTCGTTATTGGCAAATCAATCTGCATTTCTGATGGTAGAGAATCAGAATTTGCGCGAGCTCATGGCCCTACAAAAACAAGTTCCGTTCAAAACACTGCCAGTAGAAATTCTGTTCAATCCACCCAATCCGATTTCACAACGGATTGTGATTAATCGTGGTAGCAACGATGGCCTGAAGCTAGGCAACCCAATCGCCAATGGTTCCGGCATATTGGGCCAGGTAGTCCGCCTCTATGACCGGTCTGCCGAGGTTTCTTTGCTAGAAGACCGAGACTTTGCAGTTCCCGTCCAAGCAGCCCGAAATGGCTTGCGTGCGGCCGTTTTTGGCGCAGGGCGCGGCCATCCTCTAGAACTTCGCTATCTGCCCGTAGCCAGCGATTTAGAAGTCGGCGACATTTTGCTGACTTCTGGAATTGATGGTGTCTACCCTCCCGGTTTTGCGGTAGCTGTCATTAGCAAAATTGAACGCGATGTAGACAAAAATTCATCGAATGTATTTTGCGTGCCAGTTGCCGCAGTCAATCGCTATCGCCAGGCATTAGCGCTTTTATATGATCCGCGGTTTGATGCCAAAGCATCAACGAACAATAAATCAGTAACTGGCGCTCCGCTGACAAATACGCCAGGTCGCCGACAAACACGCGCGCGGGGAATGCAATGATTGATTGCCAGAGCGGCTATATTCTGCGCCAGGTAAATCCGGTCTTTATTTACTTCAGCTTGTTTTGCGCGCTGCTATTAAACCTATTGCCTATTGGTAATTATGGTTGGGTGCCCGATTGGTTAATTCTATGTATTGTGTTTTGGAATATTCATCAACATCGATATGTAAGCGTGATCACCGCCTTCATTTTTGGCTTGATGATGGATGTGCACAATGCTGACTTGCTGGGCCTGCATACGTTTAGTTACTCATTAGTCGCCTATCTTGCGATTTCATGGCACAGACGTATTGTGGCTCTCACGGTGCTGTCACAAGCCCTACACCTACTTCCCATTTTCTTATTGGTATCATTATTTCCCGTGCTAGCCCATTGGCTACTCAGCGGCGAACTCTATTGGTGGGCTCTTACAGGAGCCATGCAGGCCTTAATTGAAGCGATGCTCTGGCCTTTGGCTACACGCATATTGCTTGCACCACAGCGTCGTCCTATAGATGTTGATCACAATCGACCTCTCTAAGAAGCAGCATGGTTTCTTTTAAAAAACCGGGTCTCGACTCATTTCAAGAGCGCATTCATATTGCGACTCTATTTGTCTCATTTTGCTTTCTCTTGCTAGTCACTCGTCTTGTGTGGCTGCAACTCGTTAGCCACGGCAAATACGCGCTACTTGCGGAAAGCAATCGTATCGCCCTCGTTCCTGCACCAGCAAATCGCGGTCTTTTAATTGACCGCAATGGCATCGTCATTGGCAGAAATTACTCCGCCCTCACCCTAGACGTCAATGCTGAAGAAGTAAAAGGTAACGTAGATCAGTTAATCAATGATCTTTCCGAAATTATTGATATTTCCCCTAGAGACCGTCGTAATTTCAAGCGCTCACTGGAAGATTCCCGCAATATGGGCGCTGTTCCCCTGCGCTCCATGCTCAATGAGACCGAAACAGCCCGTTTTATGGCCACTCGCTACCGTTTTCCTGGGGTAGAAATCCACGCTAGAAGCTTTCGGGAGTACCCCTACAACGAATTGGCCTCCCATTTAATTGGCTATATTGGCCGCGTTTCTCAGAAAGACAAGGAACGCATGCAAGCTGAAATTGAGAGTGCAAAAGCAGATAATCCAGATGCTTTACAAGCTTCGTTCTTGCCAGGCATTCAGTACGTTGGAAAAATTGGTTTGGAGCAAAGTTATGAAACTGTGCTGCGCGGAGTGCCTGGATATGATCAAGTAGAAATTACCGCGGGTGGCAAACCCGTTCGCACTCTTTCTAGCTCACCTTCGGTTCCTGGCAAGAATGTGGTTCTCTCGATTGATATCAAGCTGCAATACCTGGTTGAACAACTATATGGAAATTTCCGGGGCGCATTTGTAGCGATTGAACCTAAGACGGGCGATGTATTGGCATTTGTATCTAAGCCTAACTTCAATCCAAATGATTTTGTTGAAGGCATTGATTCACTCACCTGGAAAGAGTTGAATGACTCGCCACAGAAACCCCTCTACAACCGCCCACTTAAAGGCATCTACCCACCAGGATCGACATACAAACCGTTCATGGCATTAGCGGCTTTAGAAAATAAAAAACGCACACCATCACAAACGATTTCAGATCCTGGTTACTTTGGCTTTGGCAATCACACTTTCCGCGACGATAAAAAAGGTGGTCACGGTATTGTTGATATGCAAAAGTCTATTGTGGAATCTTGCGATACTTACTACTACATGCTTGCGCGTGATATGGGTGTCAACATGATCGCTGAATTTATGAAGCCACTGGGCTTTGGCCAAATTACTGGCATTGATCTGCAAGGTGAAGCGAGGGGTGTTTTGCCATCTACCGAATGGAAGAAAAATACTTTCAAAAAACCAGAGCAGCAAAAATGGTACGCAGGTGAAACGATTTCGCTAGGCATTGGTCAGGGCTATAACGCTTTCACTATTTTGCAATTAGCTCATGCCATGGCAAACGTTGCCAATAACGGCATCGTCATGAAACCCCATTTAGTCAACGCCATTGAAGATCCATTTACGCGCAACAGAGTTCTTACAACACCCAAAGAAAGTTATCGCATCGATCTGAATGCGGACAATATTGAAGTGATTAAGAAAGCCATGCTTGAAGTCAATAATTCTGGCACTTCAGCAGCTGCATTTAAAGGAACTGGGTACCAAGTTGGTGGCAAAACAGGGACTGCGCAAGTTTTTAGTTTGAACTCGAAAGAATATAAGCATGGAGCAACTGCAGAGTTCTTGCGTGACCATGCTTTGTATATTGCATTTGCACCCGCTGATAAACATACTATCGTGATCGCGATGGTTGTAGAGAACGCAGGCTTTGGCGCGCAGTACGCGGCACCAATCGCACGTAAAGCATTGGATTACTACATTGAGGGCAAGTGGCCTAAGGAGATTCCTGAATGGAAAAGAGCCCCTTAATTAAAGTAAAAGCATTTTTCTTTGGTATTTTTTCTGGCCTTGATCGCCAGCTCGGCCTTATTTTACTTGGCTTAGCGGCTGTCGGCTTTTTTACTTTTTTATCCGCCAGTCAAAATACGCCCGTACAAATTGCAGATGAATTGCGCAACCTCGCGCTCTCTTTTGTGGTGATGTGGCTTGTCTCTCGTATTCCACCAAAATGGTTGGAGATGGGTGCCATTTGGATCTACGGACTTGGTGTCGCGCTTTTAATTGCCGTGGCCGCATTTGGACTTATTAAAAAAGGCGCGCGTCGTTGGCTCAACATTGGCGTTGTCATTCAACCATCAGAAATTATGAAAATTGCTATGCCGCTGATGCTTGCGTGGTACTTCCAGAAGCGCGAAGGCATACAAAAAACTTGGGACCATGCGGTTGCTGGAATTATTTTGGCAATTCCCGTCTTCTTAATTGCGCGTCAGCCTGACCTCGGTACCGCCTTGCTTGTTTTTGCGGCAGGGCTTTATGTGATTATTCTGGCAGACCTTCCTTGGAAATGGATTCTGCCATTCGTAGGACTTGGTGTTGTTGGCATTTTATTAATTATTATTTTCGGTAGCACCAGTTGCGCCCATGATGTTGTTTGGCCGTTTGTACACAAGTATCAAAAACATCGCATTTGCACTTTGCTAGACCCCACTAGCGATCCATTAGGAAAAGGCTTCCACACCATTCAGTCAATGATCGCAATTGGCTCTGGCGGATTCTTTGGCAAGGGCTGGTTTCAAGGAACACAAGCGCATTTGGAATTCATTCCAGAAAAACATACTGACTTTGTATTTGCCGTTTTCTCTGAAGAGTTTGGCTTACTAGGAAACCTAGTATTGTTAGCACTGTTTTTTGCGCTGATCAAAAGAGGGCTTGCAATTTCGGCAAGCGCGCCAAATTTATTTACCCGTTTATTGGGCGCATCTGTCACACTGATCTTCTTTACTTATGCATTTGTAAACATTGGCATGGTCAGCGGACTTCTGCCAGTGGTTGGCATACCGCTGCCATTTATTAGTTACGGTGGAACGGCGTTAGTCACCCTTGGTTTTGGTGCCGGTATTTTGATGAGTATTCATCGTCACCGCCGTTTAGTACAAAGCTAAATAAAAAAAATTGCTTTAGAAGCCTGAGGTTTCTGTAGGAAATAAAAAAGCCCTGCATGCCGTGCTTTTTTATCAACAAAGGAAGAATTACTTCTTACGCTTGTTAACTGAATCTTTAAATGTTTTACCAGCAGAAAACTTAACAGTTTTTGCAGCAGCGATTTTGAGCGGCTCGCCAGTTTTTGGGTTACGACCCATACGTGCAGCACTTTTGCCAGAAGAAAAAGTACCAAAGCCGATCAGTTGTACTGAGTCACCTTTAGTAACAGCTTTGATGATGTTCTCGATAGCAGAATTCAATGCAAATTCAGCTTTGGCTTTAGAAATCTCCGCGTCGTCAGCAATCGCCGCGATTAGTTCGGATTTGTTCAAGTGAAGCTCCTTATAGATATTGATGTCAGCGCACATTACGCTTACATGATTTTAACCACAAAAAATTACAAAAATATGGTTGCGTTACAGCAATTTTTTACTACGACTACACATTACTCATCCAAAACTGTAATATCAGAAACAAAATACTCGGTATCGCCAAAACAGGTAGTAGGCAATCCAATGTGTTGCTCATACTTTAGTGCTACTTTTTTTCCTAAATTAGCATTTATTTTTTGCGCCACAACATCTTCACGCACCGTAAAGAGGAATTTTTCTGACATGGTGCCTGGCACGGAAACCATCGCTAATTCACCTTCCCAGGTCTTGCATAAATAGCCACGATTAGAGAATGTCTGCACATATCCCGCGCGCTCGCCGCTACCGTAGCTCCAATTTAGCATTTACCAACTAACCCAACTAAAACAAGGCTTAAGAGCCATTTTATAAAGCTATTCATCAAAATTTCCTTGGTAAATCTCCACATAAACCCTACGTGGATATTGATAGTTTCTATATGAAGTATATGAGCATCTCAGCGTAAGAAATAGTCTATTTCGCACTGATATACAAATTAAAATATGAACAACTACCTTACTTCGATAGAGTCCATGGAAATTCGCCACATCATCTTTTTTATATTTGTAGCCTCAGCGGTTTATGTCTATTTCCGATGAAAAGTACGTTTTGGGGTGGTCCGATCACTTACAGACTATCAAGTGCTTTTAGCGCCAGTAAATGCACTCCTATATCTATTCTCCAAAGTAAAAGCGGACGCCTTTATCCCCGTCGACCAATTTCCAGAAATGAAGGTCATTCAAGACAACTGGGACATGATTCGTCAGGAAGCACTTTCTCTTACAAGAGGGTGGCTCGATTGCCGCAGCTACCGGATATAATGACATTGGCTTTAGTTCTTGCTTTAGAGCCGGCTGGAAACGTTTTCATCTTTGCTGGTATGGAAAAGAGGTGCCGTCAGCCCAAGCAAAGTGCCAAAAAACGGTCGCCCTGCTTAAATCAATCCCCCCTGTGAAGGCCGCCATGTTTGCCTCTCTGCCGCCTAGAGCAACGCTAGTACGTCACCCTGACCCTTATGACGGCTTCTTGCGTTACCACATTTGCCTCTACATCCCCAATGACCCGAAGTGCTTTGTTGATGTAGATGGCGAACGCTACTGCTGGATGGATGGCGAAGCGGTCATGTTTGATGAGACCTATATTCATTTCGCAGCCAATGCAACTGATCCACAACGAATCATCTTAGTTTGCGATGTAGAGCGTCCTGTTTATACAAAAGCAGTAGAACTATTCAATCGCTGGTTTGGGCGATATGTAATGAGCGCAGCCTCTTCTCAAAACGTCGAAGGCGAAAAAGTGGGCTTTGTAAATGTGTTGTTTACTTATTGTTACCAACTTCGTGCGCAAGCCAAAAAACTCAAAGCGAAACACCGCTCTGTTTATTACGTTGGCAAGTGGGTACTCATTCTGGGCATTTTGTGGGCCCTATTTTGGTAATTTAAGGCGCTAGGATTTGAGCGATCTGCTCAGGGCTGATAGAACCCCAAATTTCCACGCGTTTCTTGCGACTATTTTGACCAGAAACGAACTGGATTTGTTTTTGAGGAACCCTTAATTGCTTGGAAAGCCATGCCAATAAGAGCTCATTGACCTTATTTTCCAAGGCTGAAGCCTGAAGTGAAATCTTCAAGCAGCCATCATGCAACCCAACCGGTTTTGCTTGTTTTGCCTCTGGTTGGCAGTGCAAATTGAGGATTATTCCAATAGGGGTTTGTTTTAGCCAAATAGGTTTCATCAAAGTACTTTACACTCAAAGCATGCCATACAAAAATTCTCAAGCCTTAGAGCATCTCTTTGCGAGAAATCGGGAGTGGGCCGAAGGCATGGTAGCCACAGATCCCGACTTCTTTAAACGCCTCGTTAATCAACAGGCGCCCGAGTATCTTTGGATTGGTTGTGCAGATAGCCGCGTTCCCGCGAACGACATTGTCAATTTGCTACCTGGCGAATTGTTTGTTCATCGCAATGTAGCAAACGTAGTTGTTCATACCGATCTAAATTGTTTATCTGTAATTCAATTTGCAATTGACTTGCTGAAGGTAAAACACATTCTGGTTGTTGGGCACTATGGGTGCGCTGGTGTTCATGCGGCTCTAAGCAATCGGCGCGTGGGTCTTGCAGACAACTGGTTACGTCATGTAAAAGACGTACATCAAAAGCATGAACGATATTTTGGCGAGTTGCTGCCCACACCCAAACGTCAAGATCGCTTATGCGAATTAAACGTCATTGAGCAAGTAGTCAATGTGTGTGAAACCACCATTGTCCAAGATGCTTGGGCACGAGGACAAGAGCTTACCGTTCATGGGTGGGCGTATCGCCTGGATACCGGTCTAGTAAACGATTTAGGAATGTCGATTAGCTCGACAGAAGAAATGACTGGGCGTTATGCAAAGTCAGTAAAGCGCTATGAATCTGAACAAAACTAATTGGCTCAAATCCTTTTCTAATTAAGTAGGCGTAGCTCTACTCAAAGCCATCGCCCTTCTGCCGTATAAGCTGTTGGTTGGGCTTGGTTATGGACTCGGATACATTGCCGCCCGCATTCCCGGGGATAGAAATCGCGTAGTTAAAACCAATCTGCATGTATGTTTTCCGAAATTAAGCCCGGCTGAAATCGACACTCTTAGTAAACAGCATTGGCGATTACTTGGGCGCAGTCTGGTAGAGAAAAACATTATCTGGTGTGGTAGCTCAAAACAATTGAGCAATATGATTGAAGTGAAATCAGCTGTAGACCTCTCCAGCAAGAAACCTCGCATCTTAGTTAACATGCATTTCACGGGCATTGAGGGCAGCATTATTTTGAGCGCGCTCTCCAAAAAAACACTGGCCTCGTACCTCGGGATTTTTTCAAAGAATGCAAAATCCTTTCTTTAATAAAAAGATTGTCGATTGGCGCAATCGTTTTGGCGGCAATTCGATTGATCGTCAGGGCAGTGCAAAGGCCATCATCCGGGAAATTCATAATGGGGATTTCATCATCATCGCGCCCGATATTGATTTAGGGCTTAAGGATTCTGAGTTTGTCCCTTTTTTCGGACTTCAAACTAATACGATTACCACCATCTCCCGTTTAGCCAAAATTACGAGCGCCGACGCGTGCATGATGACCACCACTTTAAAGGCGGATGAATCAGGATATCTTTGCGAAATCAGTAAGCCGCTAGAGAATTTTCCAGGGCCGGATCCAAAAGCCGATACAGCACGACTTAATCAATATTTTGAAAAAGAAATTCGACTGCGGCCGGCAGAATACTACTGGGTTCACAAGCGCTTTAAAAAAACCGCCCCAATAACGGCCCAAGTCCATATAACCCTTCTATCTAGGGGTCTTTTGTCCTATCACTAAGGGATGACTGAACGCATTGGGCTGTTTGCCGACCTCCATAGCAATTTAGAAGCTTTTGAAGCTTGCATGGCTCGCGCGGAAGAGCTTGGTGTGACGCGCATGGTTTTTGTAGGAGATCTCGTAGGCTACAACGCTGACCCCGTCACAGTCGTAAATCGCATTGCCAATCTGGTAGACAACAAAAAAGCTATTGCCATCCTTGGTAATCACGATGAAGCCGTTTGTAAGGATAGTCGCGATCAAATGAATGTAAGCGCTAATGCCGCGATTGAATGGACTAAATCTCAACTAAACAATACGCAGGTGGATTTTTTGAAGAATCTTCCACTCATCATGCAAGAAGAGAATATTTGCTTTGTACATGCCTCTGCACACAACCCTGCTGACTGGAATTACATTACCGACAGCATGAGTGCGCGGCGTTGCGTACAAAATGCTGGAAAAACCTATACCTTTGTCGGTCATGCGCATGAGCAAGCACTTTTTTATCAAAGTGCCGTCGGAAAACTCATTCGCTTCGCACCACATCCTGGTGATGAAATTCCTGTACTACATCATCGCCAATGGGTAGGCGTTGTAGGCTCACTGGGCCAACCCCGAGATGGCAATCCAGAGGCGTGCTTTGCTATTTTTGAACCAGAAGCCGAAGCCCTCACATTCCATCGCACACCCTATGATCACTTTTCCGCCGCAGAAAAAGTGCGTCGTGCTGGCTTACCGGAAGACCTCGCAAATCGTCTCATTACCGGCAAATAACATCAATGGCAATCAATACTGATATTGAAGCAGTAGACGACATATTTCAAGCAGGCAAAGTGGTTGATGACTTTGTTTTAGGAAAAGAAGTGCATTGCGGCGGAATGGCCAGCCTGTTTGCTGCAACCAAAGATGGCATTGATGTTCCCATTCTTCTAAAAATACCGCGTGTTGGTAGAGATCAGCCTGTTGAGAGTTTGATCGGCTTTGCAACAGAGCTGACGATCTTGCGCTCTCTTAAAAGTCCTTACGTCCCTAAATATTTAGGCTCGGGCAATATGGCAACGCGCCCTTATATTGCAATGGAGCGAGTTGAGGGTCGACCGCTAGAAGACTATATCAAAGAAGGTACAGTTTTTACGATTGATGAAGGCGTGCGTATTGGCGCCGATCTTGCCCAGGCTGTTCAGTCTCTACATTCACAAGATGCCATCCATCTAGATATCAAACCTGAAAATATTTTGGTTGATGAAAAAGGCAAATTAACGCTGATTGATTTTGGTTTATCGCATCATGCGCGCTATCCAGATTTACTCGCGGAAGAAATGCGCAAAGGTGTTGGCTCTGCCCCTTATATTTCTCCCGAACAAGTAGCAGGCATTCGCTCTGACTCACAAAGTGATATTTATTCTATCGGCGCGATCATGTATGAGCTGCTTACTGGCGAATTGCCATTTGGCAATCCTCAAACCATGAGCGGTCTACGTAGACGCATGTGGGCCGAACCCTTCCCGCCTCGCGCGATTCGCCGAAAAATCCCCCGCTGGCTAAAAGAGGTAATTTTGAGATGTCTAGAGCCACGCGCCGCCGATCGCTATCAAAGCGCCGCTCGTTTAAGGCAAATGTTGCGAGATCCCGAGGGCGTTACCCTCACAGAAAGGGCTGATCGTGTTGAGCCGCCAAGCTTTTGGCAAAACCTCAAAGGAATGTTGAAGGCTGCTGGCTATGAACCCTCCCCAAGTCCGCGCCCCATCATGGGGAACGTTGATGCCCCGCTAATGATTACCGTAATTGATACGCGGCAATCTGATGAAGACTTACGTGAGCGCATGCAAATTACCGCGAAGAACTTATTGCAGACCTATCCTGAAAGTCGCTTGGTTTGCTTAAGCACCATTAGCAGCACTCCTACATTCGAAGGTAACCAAGAAAACGAAACCGCCAGTGGAATTGTGCGCGGTCACTTAGTGCCACTAATGGATTGGGCTAAACCGTTAAAGCTGCCACCAGAGAGAATTTCATATCACGTACTAGAGGCACTTCATCCCGCATCGCGCATTGTCGAGTTTGCCAAAGATAATATGCCTCCCTCATTTTGATTGGGGCATCACACAAGCTCCCTAACAAAGTAACTCCATGGAGAACCTCGATAACCAAGATTGTCGAAGAGGCCCCGTGCAGCGTGCATATTGTTAGAGCTTCAGTCGATCTCCAGCGCCAGACCAGCCGGCAATTGACGGATAATGCAGGTATGGAAGAAAAAGTACGGGCCTCAAAATTACTCTCTGAGCTAGGTCTATGCTCACGTCGCGAGGCGGATTCGTATATTGAACACGGCCTGGTAACGGTAGATGGAGAAGTCGTTAACGAATTGGGTGTGCGGGCTTATCGTCACCAAAAAAATTGAGCTGCAATCTGGCGCCAAAGCGCAACAAGCCTCTCGCGTTACAGTAATTTTAAATAAGCCGGTTGGTTACATCTCTCACTATGATGATGAGCAAGAGTACCAACCTGCGGCCTCTTTAATCACTCCGGAAAATTACTTTGCTAGCCCGCTAGACAAGGGGAGAGGTCCTCGCTTTAATACCAAGGGGCTAGCGCCCGCTGGAAGATTGGACATTAACTCTACTGGCATGCTGGTGCTTACCCAAGATGGTCACATTGCTAAATTATTGATTGGGGAAAATAGCCCCATCGAACAAGAATATTTAGTGCGTGTCGCAGGCAGGCTGTCTTTCGAGGATCTGGAGCGCCTAAGGCACGGTCTATCACTAGATGGGGTAGAACGTAAACCCGCGCACGTCAGCTGGCAAAATGAAGATCAGCTGCGCTTTGTATTGCGCGAAGGACGCAAACGCGAAATTCGCCGGATGTGTGAGATGGTGGGCCTCAAAGTGTTAGGTCTAAAACGCGTCAGAATGGGTCGCATGTCACTGGGCCCCCTGTCACCCGGCCAATGGCGCTATGTAAGGCCCGAAGAGCAATTCTGAGCACTCTCACCCGCTTATAATTGCGTCCAAACTTACATTAAGTAGCGCAAAATTACTATCGAATCTCAAACCTCCAGCACTCCCGGCGCAGAAGTCCTTAGACGTCGCAGCTTTGCCATCATCTCTCACCAAGATGCGGGTAAAACGACGCTTACAGAAAAATTATCGCTTTATGCGGGAGCCATTTAAATCGCAGGTAGCGTTAAAGCTCGCAAGGCGAGTCGTCATGCCCCCTCTGACTGGATGGAGATTGAAAAGCAACGGGGCATTTCTGTAGCAAGCTCTGTGATGCAAATGGAATATCGTGATTGCATCATTAATTTATTAGACACTCCAGGACACCAAGACTTTTCGGAAGACACCTATCGAGTACTAACCGCCGCGGATTCCGCCCTCATGGTGATCGACGCCGCTAACGGCGTTGAGTCTCAAACATTGCGCCCGCTTGAAGTGTGCCGTGCTCGCAATACACCTATCGTCCCCTTCATTAGCAAGATGGACCGTGAGGTTAAGCCTCCCATGGAATTAATGGATGAGATTGAAACCGCTCTCGGCATTGAAGTGGTTCCATTTACTTGGCCAGTGGGCGTGGGTAAATCTTTTGCTGGCGTAATTGATATCGCCAACTGACGCATGAGAATGTTCAAAGCAGGCGAAGATCGCGTTACCGAAGACTCCCATGCGGTGGTTGATATCAATGATCCAGCCCTTAAAGAGCGTCTAGGCACTGACCTAGAAAACGCATTGGCTGAAGTGGAGCGTATCAAGGAAGCAATGCCAGCATTTGATCTTGCAGCCTTCTTGGCCGGACGACAGTCGCCTGTCTTCTTTGGTTCCGCTATCAATAATTTTGGCGTGCGTGAGATTCTCAATACCTTGGTTGAGTTGGCGCCATCGTCTGGCTCACGCAAAGCCTTGCGGCGCGAAGTAAGTCCTGCCGAAAATAAATTCTCAGCGGTGGTGTTTAAGATTCAAGCCAATATGGATTCAGCACATCGCGACCGAGTAGCTTTTGTAAGAATTTGTTCTGGTCACTTTCAGCGTGGCATGAAACTCAAAATTTGCCGCATGGTTGGGTCTCCAGATCCCCTGCGCTCAAAACAATTACGCACTGGGCTAATGCAATTAGGTGCAGAGGACGCCATTCAGGTCTTTAGGCCAATGGCTGGTGGCACTATGTTGCTGGGCGCCTTTGGGCAACTCCAATTTGAGGTGGTTAGTCATCGCCTCCAAACTGAATATGGCGCAGCAGTACGTCTATTGCCTACTCGCTATAGCTTGACTCGCTGGGTTAGTTCAGACGACCCGGTGGCACTGAAAAAATTTACTCAAGAAAACATCCATCGCATGGCGGAAGATGTCGTGGGAGCATCAGTCTTCTTGGCGTCGCATAAATCTGAATTAGATGTTGCCCAACAACGCTGAGAATCAATGCAATTGCATGCGCTGAGAGAGCACGCCGGCCTACTTTATCAGTCAGATTTAGCGGGCTAACTTCGCCTTGCAATCAAATACCACCACCATCTGAGTATCGCTACTTCTAAACGAAGCGGTCTTGCCATATTGCTCACAATACGCACTCGCCTTCGTGCTTAATTGCTCAATTGAATCGCCACTACTGTTTAGAAAAGTAACATGATGAGCATCAGAGGCATCCGTGTAGACAGCGGCGCATGAAGCTAAAGCCAAAACACTAGCGCCCAAGATTAGAAACTTTACTAACGCCACCATTGAAAAATCCTTTTATGCAGACTGTTATTTTCCCAAGCCCAGGCGCTCAATTAACTTGGCGCTAATCTTGCTGGCAAGCGGTCTATCAATAAAAATACAAACAATCGCTACTGGATAAACCACAGACCAAACCTCGAGCCATACTCATAAAAAATTTTTCGCAAGCCCAACTCGTACCAATGTAGTGGCAAGCGTAATGCTAAGAGACATTCAAAAGCCAATTACAAAGGCAAAGACTAGATTGGGTACATTCATCATGGCTACATCATAGCGGCTGTTGTATTGAATTAAATAGGATTAATACGCCCTTTTCACCAGCATTCTTTTTCCCAGTATGACGGTTGATACAACCAAAACCGCAAAGACCAGATTCATCCCAGTCAGAGAATCGCCGAGCAAAATACTTGCTGCCACCAGAGTGCAGAATGGCTGAATTAATTGCACTTGGCTGACTCTTGCAATGCCACCTATCGCAAGACCCTCATACCAAAAGAAGAAGCCAAGAAACAGGGGAAATAGGCTGAGATACACGAAACTAGACCATGCCACTGCGCTAGCCTGAATATATTCAGGGTTGTAGGTCAAATAAGTCATCACCAGATTTAAAGGCAAGGAAATAACCAATGCCCATGAAATCACCGCGCGAGGATTCATCTTTCTTGAAAGTTCGCCGCCCTCCACATAGCCGATGCATGCGCTGGTGCCACCCAAAACTAAAAGGCCATCAATATAAGTAAAGCCGCCCGAATTCTTTAATAGGGCATACAAAACAACTAGGCCAGCACCCAATAGAGATACAAACCAAAAACCCAAATAGGGTCGCGCTTTAAAACGCAGCACCCCAATCACTGTCGTTGCCAGCGGCATCATTCCCAAAATAACAGCGCCATGCGAAGAAGAGCCTTGGGTCATTGCGACAGTAGTAAAGATGGGACAGCCAAATACAACGCCAAGGGCTATCACTAAACACTTCACAAAATCAACCTTGGATGGCATAGCCTCTTGTTTGTAGACAAGATAGGCAATGCCACCAACCCCGCTAAGCTTGCTCTACCAAAGGCAATAAAGTAGGGGGTAAAGCTTAAAACAGCGATCTTACTCACTGGCAGCGTTAAACTAAAAAAAAATAAGAATGCCTATAAAGTCGATCGGCGGGCTGTAATACGCAAGTACTGCTTATGAAAATCAACGCCTCTATTCAAGCTATTTATCTTGCCGCTTCTGCTGGCGCCCCGATGCGATCTGTAGAAAATATCAAAATCAACTCGGGCATTGGTATTGAAGGTGATCGATATGCGCTAGGAACGGGAGCGTATTCCACAACGGAGCCAATTAAAGTTCGCCATATTAGTCTCATCGCCTTGTCGGGCATTGAGACGGCAAACGACTGGTTAAAACAGGCGATGCACCCACATTTGATACTTCTGAAACACGTCGCAATATCGTCCTAGCGGGCATTACAGTCACCGAACTCAATAACCCAGTGGAACGGCGATTCCAGTTTGGCAAGCTTTGGCTGCGGCGTACAGAGCTTTGCGCGCCCTGCGAAAGACCTGCGCAACTCCTCGGTAGACAAAGCTTCATGGAGGCATTTGAAGGGAACGGGGGATTCGCGCCGCAGTTCTAGATTCCGGAATCCTGACTATCGGCGATAAATTATGTTTAGAGGGTGACAAATGATTGAATTTCGCGACAATGCCGCACTCACGGCCGAGCAGGCTATTGCTCTTTATCAGCGCTCCACCCTTGGAGAGCGTCGACCAATTGATAACGTTCAGACATTTGAGGCTATGATCAAAAATGCCACCCTTACTATTACCGCGTGGGATGGTGAAACATTGGTAGGCATTTCTAGATCCTTAACTGACTTTGCCTATGTCGCCTATCTCGCAGACCTGGCAGTTGATCAGCAATATCAACGCTCAGGAATCGGTAAACAGTTAATTGAAGAAATCAAATCTCGCCTTGGTCCAGAATGCATGATCGTGCTACTGGCAGCGCCCAAAGCAAACGAATACTACGAACATATAGGCTGCGAACATAATCCGCACGCTTGGCCCCTGAAAAAATAATTAAGTCTTTATCATTGCCGCATGACTATTGCTCGATTTTGTTTAGTTCGCCACGGCGAAACTGACTGGAATGCGGCTCGTCGCCTACAAGGCCACACGGATATTGAACTAAATACTCGCGGCCTAGCTCAAGCCAGGCAAATGGCACACGCTCTAAAAAAAATCTATTTGCAATTTGATGTTTTATATACCAGCGATCTTCAGCGAGCCGCAAAAACCGCTCAAGCTATTGAAGAATTATTTAATGTCTCTGCAATTCAAAATGCCGCATTAAGAGAGCGTCATCTTGGTGCGCCACAAGGACTCACCACTGATGAAGCTCCAGCGCGCGAACCTGAACTCTGGAAATTCCATGTGAGCAGAAATATTGAAGAGAATTTGCGCGATGGTGAAAGCATTCAGCAATTTTCACAGCGCATCGAAACCGCGCTTAATCAAATTCGCGCTCAGCATTTTGGAAAAACCATTTTGCCAGTAAGTCATGGTGGCGCATTAGACATGATGTACAGAATTGCAAGCAAGCAACCGCTCCATGCTGAAAAAGCAGTATCTGTACCCAATGTCTCTCTTAACTGGATCAGCCATGACGGACTTACATGGCAAGTTGATAGCTGGGCGGATACGCGCCACTTAGAAGATTCGGCTCTAGACAATTTAGACCTCTAACGCCTTTGTCTTGCGGGGCTTATCATGCACCCATGAAAATCATTGCTCGCATAGCAGCTCTTTTGGCGATTTATACCATATGCACATCGTCCAACGCAATGGATGATGTACCGGACGGATTTCCTGACCACATTGTTGGTGACGTCGGTGTCGCCATATACACCTCCAACCTTCACATCGGGACCGAAGGGATGCAGTCTTTTGCATTGCCCTATGCGTTTCCGAATTACAAACGAGCATTTATTCGGATCGATGAAGTAAGCATCAAAACACTCAAAATGGGCTATGGCTACCTTGAAGTCATCGGCAAAATTAATTTAGACAACTACAAAGTCAAGTCGCCATTCAACGGTAACTCCATTAACCGCAGCGACCCAATACCTCTTGGCATCGGGACATTTCACGAAACACCTATTGGTGGTTTTTTCGTGAATGCTTATCACGACTTCGGCAAATCTAAAGGCGCGCTATATGAGTTTTCATATTTCGCAGAGATAGAAACATTTAAAAAGTAGTTCTGTATCCGCAACTAGGAATTGAAAGACAATCTAGTCAATACGCAAATTACTACTATGGAATAAACCCCGCGGAGTCTGCGCTTACAGGCTATAACGCTTATACGGCGCCTGCGACAAATAACCTATTAGCAGGCGTGATGATTGAAATTCCCGTTGTAGAAAACTGGTACGTCAACATTTACGGCAAACGAAAATGGATTGGCGGAGGAATCAATAACAGCCCCGTCATGAATCGCTCATTCCAAGATAACGTCCTTATGGCTTTGGCATACCGATTTAAATAATCAGCAATAAATAAGCCGCCAGAAGGTGGCTTATTGTGTTTGAATTTACTTTGCAGGATGAAGTTTGTTTTATTTAATCTGACACACAAAACGCAACAATCACATCGGCAAAGCTTAAGTAACGTGAGTTGCTTTTTCTAAAGCCGTCAATTTCAGCAGCCAAAGGCGACGTAGCGCCCTTAAAGCCTGCATCTTCATACCCAGGATGATATGAAGCCTCTTCAACAAATTTGTTCGTCATATATTTACCTTAATTAATTAGCACCCAAAATGAAATGCATTGCGGGGAAAGTGGATTTAAAACCGCAACAGCGGCACAATCAGAATAGGCGAACTATTGAATCGAAATGCGCATAGAGACTCTCACAAAGCAGCCCATCATTAACGAAGCAAAGCTACGCCGATGGATGCCGCTCCCCCTGTCCTTGATACCTGAGAGATTCACTCTAAGCGTGGCTTAGAGCTTGCTCCTTCGGTGCACCATAACGATGGTGACTCCCCAGACGGCTATTTAGGATAAGCAGTACCTTCCTGGTGGATACCTGAGCATTCATGGGAGTTTGCGCATTCCGTGGAGGGAAATCCCTCGATCCCCCGCTTCACGCAAATTATAGCTTGCTGATAGTTTTATCAAACTAGTGATTTATACCAATCTGAGCTTAAAAAGACATGCCTCAAATGCATGCGCCCGCAATCAACATCACCAACTCCATGAGCAATAACAATTTCTGCTCCGGCAATGCCAAAACAATCTTCTTGGAAAAAATAGAGCCAACCAAAACACAACTCCCGATACGCAACCCCTGAGCAATAGCCATCAGATTCAAAAAAACCGAGCCAATGAAAGGTAATGTCCTTGGTAAAAAGAATTGACAGGGTGCTGGCTGCCTCTGTACCCAAGAAAGCGCCTTTGCTTAAGCCATACGCCAGAAAAAAAGTGTGTTGATAGCGCCTGTTGTGGCCACAATGTCTGTCAAATAACCAATAGCAGCGCCAACCCAGCCCATTTGCCAAAGCTTTAAATAAAAAATTCTTCTGACGCATCCAACGACGAATTGGAATCAGCAAGATTAGAAAGGCTCCTAACGCCATCTCTATTAGACGCTCATCAAGCCGAACTAAAGTGTTCACACCCAAGATAGTGAATGGTATCGCCGTCAGACTATATACAAAACAGGGGCGCCACTGAATAACACTCCACCACAAAAAAATTCGCGAGAGATTGGCAACGGTCGCAACCAAAGCGATCACAGGGATCGCTTGAATGAGTCCGTAAAAATACACCAGGGCAGGCATCAAGATAATAGCGGTACCAAAACCAATAACGCCACCCAAAACCCCAGCACCCATGCCAAATACACCAAGGACTAGGGCCTGAATCATGAACTCAAACAAGTTTGGTAATCTGAAGTAAATTTCGAAAAAAGTTAGCGCTCCTGACAATCTAAAGGCATCTCCCATAAAAGCTTGCCCTGACTATAGTCACAATTCACGCCCACGGGCGATGTTGTGCTCGCAAGACAGCCCACTAAAAGCAAGACAATCAAAGTTGTAGCAAAAGTTTGGATGAATTTTTAACAAGCTTCTTAATATCGCACTCGGTCACCCTTGCTGTACTAACAATAATGATCGCCATACCTATGACGGCTTTGAGTGTCAGTTGCTCGCCTAAAAACAAGGTGCCCCACAAAGTTCCAAAGACAGGAATGAGAAATGTCACGGTTAGAGCCGATGCAGCGCCTACATCCCTCATGAATCGAAAATACAACAAATAAGCAATTCCGCTACAAAGAACGCCTATAGCAATAACGGCGCGCCATACTAACGCCGTTGGCTCGCTACGAATCGGAATAAAAAATAATGCGGGGATTAGCAAAATAGCCGAGGCTCACATACTGCCGTGTGCGTTATCAAAAGGCTCTACACCTTTAGATTTCTTCGCATAATTGCTCGCCAATCCATAGGAAAAAGCTGCTCCCAGCCCTAAAGCAATTGACTGATATGCGCTCGCATCAGCTGAAGTTGGCGATGTACCAAATAAAACTCCGACACCGCTCATCCCCAACAATAAACCCAGCCCACGCTTCATCTTAAATTTTTCATTGCCAATAAAAAGGCCAATGACAAATGCCCAAATAGGTGCCGGCGCATTTAGGATAGACAGCTGGGAAGTTGAGAAATTTAGAGCGGCAAATCCAAATAGCACAAATGGAAACGCTGAATTAAAGACGCCCATTATCAAATAATGCCGCCAATGCCCTAGAAGATTTCTATTCTTTTTTTTAAATACAGCGCTAAGCAATATAGAAAGATGGCGGCCAATAGCACCCGCCCCTCAGCCAAATAGGCGGAGCCCAAAACGGGTGAGGCGATTCTTATAAATAGGAATGAACCACCCCAAATAGCAACCAACAAGAGAAGGCGAATAATGTCTGAAGAATTCACTATTCCATTCTAGCAACCGGAAATGAAAAAACCACCCGAAGGTGGTTTTAATGTTTCTTGGTGGCCCGGGGCGGAATCGAACCACCGACACAAGGATTTTCAATCCTCTGCTCTACCGACTGAGCTACCAGGCCAAGAGCATTAATTATAGCGGAAGTGGGTTTTAAGCCTGGGAAATGTGTCTGCTGTGGCGCACTCTTGGGTAAATGCTGTAAAGCTTGGCTTAGTGGGGATGTTTCATCCTGCGGGACGGTAAGAGGTGGGATAGAGGGTTACTTTCCAAACAAAGAGCTAACGCCACCAAACAAGCTGATTACGAACAATGCGGCTACCAGTATGGCAATGGCCTTGGCGAATATTGTTGCGAGCTTGTGTGAAGTATTGCCAGCGCAACGCCAGAGAGATACCGCCAACCAAAACTCGTAGGGAAGAACCAATAAAAACAGAACCGCTGAGCTTAAGGGGTCAACATTTGACATTTCAACCTTGCCGCTTAACATTCTGTCAGCGAGGATACTTGTGGCAACCATAACGGCTACATACCCAACAAAGCCAATTAAAGATGTCTTGCCAAGTGTCTCGTTACTGCCAAAAGCATTCTTAAAAAAAGTAAGCATAGATATCCTCTTATAAGCATAACGCATTTAGTACTCACTTAATCCAATAACTCGACGTGAACCATCATAAGAGCGGCGCGCTACCAGCGTGACGACACTATCTGGTAGATTGTGAAATAGACTTAATTAGTCAAAAATCATCAACTTTTTAAAAAAGAAAAACAATGGTCCAGTTTGCGTTAATAGTATTCGCAAGCATAGGAGTTGCCACATACCTAACGGCCAGTGGTGTCAGTTTATTGCTGTCTCAATATGGAACACCATCTCTAGTGGCAGGGTCATTGCCAATTACCGCGCTAATTGTCGCAGTCGCATCGCTATTATTAAGCAATGTGGCGCTCCGGTGCTTACCTTTAGGCAAAACAAGGGCAGTAGCAGTCCGCACTTGTACGGGAGTCTTCTTGGTATCGAACACAATTATGTTCATTAGTTTTTTTAGTTCGCTTGATTATTTATGGCACTTAATTACAAATTAGCTAACTAACGCCGCTGATCTTGGCGGATTAATTCTCTGCGCTTTTTGTGGCAACCTCATAAATCCTTTGGTGGTGAGGATGTTTAATCCTGGTTAACGGTACTGCAACTAGGTGGATATAGCAGAGATGTGGAAATCCTCTATCTGGTCAGCCTCTTACAATCTAGCCATGAAAACAATTATTCGCTGTCCATGGTGCGAAGGATTTGATTTATATCGCCAGTATCACGATACCGAATGGGGTGTTCCACTTCATGACAGTAAGCGATTATTTGAATTGCTTATATTAGAGGGTGCTCAGGCCGGGCTTTCTTGGTCAACCGTTTTAAAGAAGCGCGACACTTATCGAGAGGCATTCCACTATTGCGATCCAAATAAAATAGCCAATTACAACGATCAAAAAGTGGCTGAGTTATTGGCAAATCCCGGAATTATTCACAATCGTCTAAAAGTGGCCGCGACAATTAACAATGCAAAGGCTTATTTAGCGTTGGAGAAAAGTGGCCAGCCGTTTAATCAATTTCTTTGGTCGTTTGTGCAGTATAAACCCATTCAGAACCAACGCCGCTCATTAAGCGAAGTTCCAGCTAGTTCGCCAGAATCTGACGCGATGAGCCAGGCATTGCTAAAGGCTGGATTTAAATTTGTTGGAACAACCATTTGTTATGCGTTTATGCAAGCTAGTGGAATGATTAACGATCATCTCATCGCTTGCCATCGATACTCCGCTTTAAATAAGTAAGCGGTTATGCAATATCCATCGGATGGGTATTTAACTTTCACCTTTGTTGCGCGAGGTGTCAATTCCCAAGGCTTTGAGCTTGCGGTACAAATGAGTACGCTCTAAGCCTGTGTACTCTGAAATCTTGGTCATGCTTCCACCCATGATTTGCATTTGATGCTCAAAGTACGCCTTTTCAAACCGATCTCTCGCCTCTCTTAATGGCAGATCGAAATAGGTTTTTGCGATTCCACTAATGAACTCACCTTCGGCAGGTGCAGCGGTTGCTTCAACAACAGCCTGTTTTGGTGCTGCAACTGTATTTGTTAATTGCACGGCCCGCTCTTGCTCTGGCTCCACATGTTTAGGAGAGCTTTCTAATGCTTTACTAACGGTCTTCAAAAGCTTTTGTAGGGCGATCGGCTTTTCTAAAAAGTTTAGAGCGCCAATACGACTGGCCTCAACGGCGGTATCAATCGTTGCGTGTCCAGACATCATCACCACTGGCATTGTGAGTTGGCCTGTATTGGACCATTCTTTTAATAGGGTAATGCCGTCAATCTCGGGCATCCAAATATCTAGCAAAACTAAATCCGGGCGCATTTGCTCACGGATAGTGCGCGCTTGCACAGCGCTTTCTGCAGCGTAAACAGTATGGCCTTCGTCCGTAAGAATCTCATTGAGAAGCTCACGAATACCCATCTCGTCGTCAACAACCAAAATACTAGCCATACTTAGGCTGCCTCTTTTGCTAGATTCATAAACAATATTGACACTTGCGCACCAATTACTTCTTCGCCCTGCATACGGTTCCGAATTTCTATTTTCGCAGAGTGATCATCAACGATTTTCTTCACTACCGCCAAACCCAATCCCGTACCCTTGCTCTTTGTTGTTACATATGGCTCAAATGCTCTTGCCAGTATCTTAGCTGGAAATCCAACGCCGCTATCACTTATTGTTAGTCGCACCGCATTTTGAACCTTGCCATTTTGCTCACCATAAGGCACTAATTCTGTTTTTACCTCAACAGGATTGCTTGGATTAGAGCCCTCAAGCGTAGCATCTTGAGCGTTCTGCAATAGGTTATGAATCACCTGCCTCAATTGCGTATGGTCGCCCAAAATAGCTGGACAACGCGGATCCAATTGTGTTTTCAACGGGCTTCCTTCATAAAGCCCCAAAATTTCAGAAGTAAGCGTATTGATAGAGACCGGCTTTAGCTGGGGTGTTGGTGTCTTTGCAAAATCCCTAAAATCATTCACCATTTCTTTCATAGCTTGCACCTGGCCAATAATGGTTTCAGTGCTGCGATTCATCATCTCTTCTTGCTCGGGACTCAACTTGCCAGCAAGCTTATGCTGCAGCCTTTCGGCTGAGAGTTGAATTGGTGTTAATGGATTTTTAATTTCATGGGCAAGGCGTCTAGCAACCTCACTCCAAGCAATAGATCTTTGCGCGCTCACCACGTCGGTAATGTCATCAAAGACAACCATGCGCAATTCACCAGTGAGCTCTGTGCCACGAACAAATAAGGTGACGCCCAATTCATTTTCAAACTCATTCGTACTATGTATCTGGATTTGTTTTTGCCACACCGGCGCACCAGACTGTGCGGGTTTTTGTTCCACTTCACCATCACCAAGAACTGCCAACTTCATCGTGACAAAGCCCTCTTTAATGGCCTCCTCAAACTCCTGTAAAGCGGGGCTGCTACTCAGCGGCTTTCCATCGAGCTGCGTAAGATCTTGACAAAAAATTCTGTCTGCGCCCGCATTACTAGAAACAATGTTGTAATTTTTATCAAAAATACATACGCCTGCAGTAAGACTTCCTAGTACGCGCTCCAAAAACGCTTTGGACTCTTGTAAAGAAGTGCGGGTATCGGCCAACTGCCTTGTCATGACATTAAATTGGCGCGTCAGCATTCCAAGCTCATCACCAGTATCCAACTCCGGCTTAGGCGACAAGTCACCCTGTGCCACTGCTTGCGTGCCCTTTAAGAGCATCAACAGAGGGCGGGCAAGTTGTCTGCCCAACATCAACGCCAAGGTAATTGCCACAAATACCGCAAAAAACAAAGTAAGCGTCAAGGTTCCTACAAACATCTTGCGCAAGCCTGTGCGTCCAAGTGATTTTTCTTGATACTCACTATAAGCAGTCTCAACCGCAAAAATATTCTTTGCTAATGGAGTCGGCATGTAGCGTACTAGCTGTAAAAAATATTTATCCTCTCCATCTTTTCCAGGGTATGCTTTGTTGTTAATGGATTTTTTACGAACAATCGGAACAAGCGCTCTAATACGATAACCACGCTGACCGCCATCTAGCTCAATCTGATCTAAAAAGGTAATACCTTTTTTTTTAAATGCTTCGGTAACCACGTCGGCGCTAGGCGCGGGAAAGTATTTTTTTGGACTTAACTCACTTGTGACTATCAAGTTACGCTGCATATTAAAGAGACTCACCTCTTGGATGCCAAATTGATTACGAATCTTCATAATCGCCGCACCCACTTGATCAGACGTGGTCCCAGCAGGAATCTGGACAATCTGTTCGGCAATAAAATTACCTTCGCCCAAAATTTCTTCTTGAGCAACACGCAAAGTTACTCGCCCCAACTCCAAACCAGAATTTAGCGCTGATTCCACCTGCACATCAAACCAAGTTTCAATACTGCGCGATACGAATTGCAAAGAAACACCATACAAAATTAAGCCCGGAACGATGCCGACCAAGGCGAAAATCATCGCCAACTTGGCTATCAAGCGCGTTCCAAAATGACCTCGATACCAACGCACCGCGATCACTATTACTAAAGTCAAAATAACTAAGGTCAGACAAACGCCAATCACTACGTTGGCTGCATACAGCCAAATGAAATAGTTATCAAAAAACTCGGTATTAGATGAAGCGATTGCCAATAAAGCCAAAAGCAATAAAGCAAATGCACCGATCAATCCAATCGTGATTGGGATTAATTTTTTTCTCCAGACCTTAGATGTAAAAAAGCCTGAATCCAGCAGATTGGCCATGGATGTCATCGCTTAATTAGATTGAGGCCATTAGGTGAGAATGGAAAACGATACCAATCACTTGATACATTCCAGTCGCGATTATTAAGGGCGTTTACCTGGAACGGTTTTGGCAACTTACTCAGGTCGAGGGTCATGCGCACACTCGCCGTATATGATTTACCGGGGTCTAGCTGGAAATTTTCCATAACTCGCCAGCCACCAATACTGCCGACCGCCTGCAACGCTTCCGTCATAGATTTAGCGGAAAAAGTAAATCTTTCGGAAGCAATACGATACTGCTGCGTCAGCGGTTGATAGGACAAGCGTGTTTGTCTTTGTACAAGCGCGGGCTTTTCATCAAACCAATACCAGCGTGAGCGTGTTAAATCAAACTCAGTCTGGAAATAGAGAACAACACCTTTTTGCACCGCATCTTCCAGGCCGGGAGATAACTCAATTTGAAACGCGGCATTTAAAAGCAAATCGTTATCCACCCTCTCCAACTCAAAGGATTTAATTTTTATTCCTTCTGCGCTAACAGTAGTCGAGAATATTCCCAACACCATCAAGAACAAAAAAAGAAATTGTTTAATGCTTCGGCTCATGGCCCATTTTTCTTAAACAAGGCATAGTAAAAACCATCATTTAATTCGCTGGGCAAAACCTGCCCGGGAGCGTCTAATCGTACCGCATCGGGGTGCTCTCCAGCAAACCAAATGGCTTGATCTTCACCCTCTTCGTTAAATATTGAGCAAGTGACATACAAAAGCTCACCCCCTGGCTTCAGCATCTTCCACGCCTGATCCAGTATGGCGCGTTGTCGTTCTTGCAGAGCTATAACATCCGCCTCTCTTCTCAAAAATGGAATGTCTGGATGTCGAGATACTATGCCTGAAGCCGAACAAGGGGCATCAAGCAATATTTTGTCGAAAGGGACGCCATCCCACCATGCGGCTTTCGATGCATCGCCACGCAATACGCGCACCCGATCAGAGTGCAAACGAAGACGATCTAAATTACCGCTAATTTTCCCAATGCGTTCCCCGTCCAACTCAAGGGCTCGCATTGAGCAATCGGCCATTTCCAAGAGATGCGCTGTTTTGCCACCCGGGGCAGCGCAAGCATCCAATACCAACTCTCCATTTTGAGGGCTTAATAAGACTGCGGCCAATTGCGCGCCTGCGTCTTGTACAGATACAGCGCCACTGTAAAAACCCGGCAGATCAGAGACCGGCACGGCCTCTGACAACCAAATTGCGCACGGCAAAGAAACCCCAGCAATTTCTTTGATGGGCTTTGATGAAATGCCCACATCCGCCAATAAAGATTGATATTGCTCACGTGGGTATTGCTTTTGATTTACACGCAAAATTAATGGCGCGCGCTTAGCCTGTTGAAACAATATCGATTGCCACCGCTTGGAATGGTTACGCTTTAGATTTGCGCGCCACCAAGCAGGCACGTACATTGGAATCGGATCAGGTGGATAACGCTTCTCGCCTTCTAGCGGCTGCGCCAAGAGGCTCACCTTGCGCAAAACCGCATTGACCAAACCCTTGGCATACATCGTCTTGTCATATTCACCACACGCCTTTACAGCCTGATCAACAGTGGTGTGGGCTGGATACCCCTTGCTATCCGTGGCGTCTTGTAAAAATAAGGCTATCGCAACGCTGAGCAGATGATCGACCTCAGGCGGTGGAGTCTTCGGAATAAATTGCGTGATTAACTCATGGGAGCGAACCCATTTTCGTAATGCATCAAAGCTTAAGCTCTGCACAATCGGACGCTCATGAGCATCCAGTTGATCTAAAACCTCTGTAAGCGATCTGCCGCTCATGACCTCACTGATCGCTTGCGCGGCAATCGTGATTGCTTCAGAAAGTGGGGGACTGCATGGTGTTTTTTGATCAGTCAAATTAATTTGCTCCGGGATATGTCCCGTTTTTAGCCATACTCATTAAGCGTGCTACCCGCTCTTCAGTAGGCGGATGGGTGGAAAAAAGTTGCGCAAGTCCGCCAGCACTGAGGGGATTCAGAATCATCATCTGCGCAGTTTCAGGATGCTGTTCAACAGCCTGAAAGGGGATGCCTTGCGCGTAGTTATGAATTTTTTCTAAAGCATGCGCAAGCGCCTCGGGGTCCGAGCTAATCTCAGCGCCGCCGCGATCAGCCTCGAACTCTCTTGCACGCGAAATACTCATCTGAATCAAACTTGCCGCTATCGGAGCCAAGATGCCCACTATCAAACTGGCTATTGGATTATGAGGGCGACCTTCAGAATCGCGTCCACCAAAAAACATGGCGAAATTTGCCAATGCAGAAATGGCGCCTGCCATTGTTGCGGCGACCGTTGAAATCAAAATGTCTCGATGGCGCACATGGGCAAGCTCATGTGCCATAACGCCACGTAGCTCACGATTAGAGAGAATTTTTAGACTTCCAGTGGTTGCGGCAACTGAAGCATTGTCTGGATTGCGGCCCGTGGCAAAGGCGTTGGGCGCATCTTCATTAATTAAAAATACTTTGGGCATTGGCAAGCCCGCCTTCTCAGACAGCTCTTTCACCAAACCATAAAACTGGGGCGCAGATCTTTCGTCAACCTGCTGCGCATTCGTCATCTTGAGCACCATGGTGTCAGAAAACCAATAGCTAAAGAAGTTCATGCCGACAGCCATCAGCAAAGCCATCAACATTCCTTGCTCGCCGCCCAGCATGCCACCAACCACAATAAATAGCGCAGTAATTGCTGCCATCAAAACAGCAGTTTTTGCAAAATTAAACATTTCTACTCCTTTGACTGAAAGCGCAATTGTTTTTCACCAAGGCCTATCGATTGCAAACAGGTCTTGGCGTCTGTTTTTTTACCACCCGGTTTTTGCATTTCCAAAACTTCGAGGACGCCGTCACCACACTGAATATATACGCCATGATCACTAAGCCCAAGCACATCACCAGACTCTTGAGATGGGTTTTCAACCCCAATGGCTGCGAGTCTTGAATTCCAAAATTTGACTGCAAGCCCATTTGCTTGACTGCTTGCGCCAGGAAAAGGATTGAAGGCGCGAATACGTTGATCAATTTCTTTAGCGCTTAAATTCCAATCAATCTCCGCCTCGCTCTTGAGTATTTTTTCTGCGTAGGTGATGCCCTCGTTTGCTTGTGGCATCCGCACTAAGTGGTTGCCTTGCTGCAAAACATTTAAGACATGCACAATTGACTCGGCACCAAGTCGCGCCAGTCGATCATGCAGGGTCGCACTTGTTTCATTTCCTGCAATGTCTAAGATGGCAACTAAAACTGTATCGCCCGTATCGAGCCCTGCGTCCATTTGCATGATGCAAATGCCCGTCTTGGGGTCACCCGCTTCAATCGCGCGCTGAATTGGCGCAGCACCCCTCCAACGCGGCAACAACGAAGCATGAATATTAAAACTGCCGTGCCTATCGGCCCTCTCGCTAATATCCAAAATCTCTTGCGGCAGGATCAAGCCATGGGCAACAACCACCATGGCGTCAAATTCCATCGAAGCAATCCGCTCGTAAGCTGCTTGAGCCTGCGCTTGTTTTTGTGGGTCGGCACTATTTCGCCTAAGTGTTTCTGGCTGCAACACCGGTATATTTTTTTGTAACGCAAACTCTTTGACTGGGCTTGCTTGCAAATGCATACCTCTGCCAGCGCGACGATCTGGCTGAGTAAGCGCTAAGACAATTTCATGTCCAGAGGCATCAATGGCGCGCATTGCTTGCGCAGCAAACTCAGGTGTTCCAGCAAAGATGATTTTCATTGAGGCGCTTAGCGCTGACCTACTAATTCTTTGGCGCGCTTTTTCATTTTTTGCGAGATACGGGTTCGTTTAAGGAGTGATAAATATTCAACGAATACTTTTCCTTGAAGGTGGTCTAACTCGTGCTGCAAGCACACTGCCAACAAACCATCGGCTGCTATTTCAAACTCTTTGCCGTTAATGTCTAAAGCCTTCACGCGAATTTCTGCTCGCCTTTCTACTTCGTCATAAAACTCAGGCACAGATAAACAACCCTCACGCCAAGATTTTGTTTCCGCACTTGACCAAACAATCTCTGGATTAATAAACACCATCAATTCATTTTGCTCATCTGAAACATCAATCACCACAATGCGCTCATGAATATCAACCTGTGTCGCAGCCAAGCCAACGCCAGGCGCGTTATACATTGTGTCGGCCATATCGGCGACTATTTTTTTAATATGAGCATCTACCTGCGCAACTGGTTGTGCAACCTTGTGCAGACGGCGGTCTGGATAGCAAAGGACGTTTAATAAAGCCATATAAGAATTATCCAACAGAGCTATCCGTCTGTCCTGATTGCGCCAATTTCCCTGCGGAACAAAATTGGTTGATGCAATCATCGCCACCCGCAAACCCCAAAATTCGCGTTGATGTTGGCAGCGGCCACTATCCTCGCCGTCTCTACGATTTATTTGACCCCCAAGATCGCTCTATATATATGCGAATAAGGCGCTGCTGGAAATGCCCATGATTGCTATTGTCGGCTCCAGAAACGCCAGCCCAGAGGGCCTAAAAAATGTCCGCTGGTTGGCTCAAGGACTTTCAAAAGCCGGCGTCCTCATTGTGTCTGGCATAGCAAAGGGGGTAGATAGCGCGGCGCATCACGCCGCCCTAGCGCTTGGCCCTGGGCACTTCACTGCTGCAGTGTTAGGAACCGGTCTAGACCTTGTTTATCAACACCAGAATCTTGGCCTCTCCCAAGCTATTGGACAGAATGGGCTTTTAATTACTGAGCTGCCACTAGGAGCTGGGCCTAAAGCATAGCGCTTTCCAAGGCGGAATCGCATCATTGCAGCCCTGGCGCTGGGTGTTTTGGTGGTTGAGGCAGCGGAAAAATCAGGCTCGCTGATTACAGCCAAACTGGCGGCAGACCTAGGAAGAGAGGTTTTTGCCATCCCAGGACCAATCCAAAACCCAAATTCGGCTGGTTGCCACCTACTCATTCAACAGGGCGAAAAACTGGCATTTAGGCCAAACGATGTGTTGGAAGAGCTTCTTATTTACCCAAAAACCCACTTTAAATAGCTTTAAATGGAGGTTGAACTCTAAAAATGGGCATTACCCCGCATCAAAAATAGGCCAGAAATAGGGGTTTTTGGACTTTTCCTCATTGATCGGTTAATAATAAAAAGGGTGTGCAATTGAGTGGGCTCTATTTTGGTTTACATTGGCCCTCCGTTTTACACCTTAAAAACACCATTTCTAGCTCAAATTTAGGCAAAACGCGTGGCAACTAAAGCAACTACCAAAAAAAGCGGCTCAAAAACAACCGCCGGGGACCACCCAAAAGCGCTCATCATTGCAGAGAAGCCTTCTGTTGCGAATGATATTGCCAAGGCCTTGGGTGGCTTTACAAAGTATGAGGATTATTTTGAGAGCGATGACTTTCTAATTTCTTCCGCGGTTGGCCACTTATTGGAAATTGCTGCCCCAGAAGAGTTTGACGTCAAGCGCGGTAAATGGTCTTTCGCTAATTTACCAGCAGTGCCTCCTTATTTTGATTTACGCCCAATTGCGAAAACTGAATCGCGCTTGAAGGTTTTACAAAAACTCATTAAACGTAAAGATGTCACCGCACTCATTAATGCATGCGACGCAGGGCGCGAAGGGGAGCTCATTTTCCGCTTGATTGCGCAACACGCAAAAGCATCGCAATCAATTAAGCGCCTATGGCTCCAATCAATGACACCAGCGGCCATTCGCGAGGGCTTCGCCAACTTACGAACCGATGAAGATATGCAGCCCCTTGCTGATGCAGCGCGCTGTCGCTCTGAGGCAGACTGGCTAGTCGGTATCAATGGTACGCGTGCCATGACTGCATTTAATAGCAAAAGCGGTGGCTTCTTTTTAACTACTGTTGGCCGTGTGCAAACTCCAACACTTTCCATTGTGGTGGAACGCGAAGAGTTGATTCGCAAGTTCATTTCCAAAGACTACTGGGAAGTCAAGGCGGAGTTCATTGCTGCTGCCGGTGTGTATGAGGGCCGTTGGTTTGATCCTAAATTTAAAAAGGATGCTGCCGAACCAGATGCGCGTGAGAACCGCTTGTGGAGCGAAGCAGCAGCCCAAAGCATTGTGGCAGCATGTCGCGGTAAAAAGGCAAATGTCACGGAAGAAGCAAAGCCCGCTACGCAACTTGCTCCGCAGTTATTTGATCTCACCAGTTTACAGCGCGAAGCAAACGCACGCTTTGGCTTTTCCGCAAAAAATACTTTGGGTCTCGCGCAAGCCTTATACGAGCGCCACAAAGTATTAATGTATCCACGTACCGATGCAAAAACGCTTCCTGAGGACTATCTCGATACAGTTAAACAAACCATGGAAAACCTTGCTGAGCATTCACAAGACTACCGCGGCTTTGCTAAACAAATTTTGCAAGGCGATCCTAAGGATCCAAAGACAAAAGCGGGTTATGGCTGGATTAAGCCCAACAAACGCATTTTCGATAATTCCAAAATTTCTGATCACTTTGCGATCATTCCAACCCTAGAAACGCCTAAGATCCTAAGCGAGCCTGAGGCGAAGCTCTACGATTTGGTGGTCCGTCGTTTCTTGGCCGTGTTTTATCCTGCCGCGGAATTCCGCGTCACCACTCGCATCACTGAGGCATCCGGACACCACTTCAAAACTGAAGGACGCGTGCTCGTAAACCCCGGCTGGCTAACTGTTTATGGCAAATCCAATCAAGCGGATGATGAACTAGTGCCCGTTCAAGAAGATGAAGCGGTTCAAAATGAATCTATCGCTGCAGTGCCTTTAAAAACCAAGCCGCCCGCTCGCTACACCGAAGCGACATTGCTCTCCGCAATGGAAAACGCCGGCAAATGGGTTGATGATGATGAGATGCGTGAAGTCATGGCTGAAAAAGGCCTAGGCACTCCTGCGACACGCGCTGCCATTATTGAAGGCTTGCTTGCTGAAAAATACATCGTGCGTGAAGCTCATGAACTGATTCCGACTGCGAAAGCATTTCAGTTAATGACTTTATTGCGCGGTCTAGATGTTGAAGAATTAACTCGCCCCGATTTAACCGGCAGCTGGGAAAACAAACTTTCCTTGATTGAGCTGGGCAAGATGAATCGCGATACCTTCATGCAAGAGATTGCGCAAATGACTCAGCGCATTGTGAAACGCGCCAAAGAATACGATAGCGATACCATTCCGGGCGACTATGCCACTATGGCCACGCCATGCCCGCACTGTAAGGGTCCGGTAAAAGAAAACTATCGTCGTTTCGCCTGTGAAAAATGTGGTTTTACTATCAGCAAGACACCAGGTGGGCGCGCATTTGAATACCACGAAGTAGAAGAATTATTGCGTGAAAAAACGATTGGTCCCTTGCCAGGATTCCGCAGCAAAATGGGAAGACCATTTGCGGCGATTATTAAGTTAAACGAAATTCCAGAGGACGATAGAGATTACCCAAATGCTGGTTTCAAACTCGAGTTTGATTTTAGCAATACCCAAGATGATGAAACCGAAGCGGTTGATTTCACTAATCGTCAAGCATTAGGCGTTTGCCCAAAATGCTCTGACGCAGTCTATGAAGATGGTATGCGCTATGTTTGCGAAAACAATACTGGCCCTAGCAAATCATGTGATTTCAAAACTGGGAAAGTGGTTTTACAACAAGAAGTGTCGCCAGAACAAATTCAGAAATTGCTGAAAGAGGGCAAAACCGATCTTTTGGCGAACTTTAAGTCAAACCGTACTGGGCGTGGGTTTAAGGCCTATTTGGCCTTAGATTCAGCAGGCAAAATTGGTTTTGAATTTGAAGCAAAAGCGCCAAAAGCTGCAGGTGCTGCTAAAGCTACAGCAAAGAAACGGGCAGGCGCAAGTGCGGCAACCAAATCCGCAGCAAAACCTAAACGCGCAAGCAAAGCAAAGTCATCCTCTAGCAGTTGAGCTGTAATCAGCTTGGCCGCTAGAGCAGACCACAACATCCCTCTCGACCCCAGAGCGATCGCTAAAAATATTCCTGGGAGTTGAGTGAGCGCGCCAATAATTGGTAAACGATCTCCAGCCACGCAACGAACGCCAACAAATTCTCCGGCTTTCGTTAGCGAGTGAAGATCGCCTTCTGGATAATTCACCAAACCCCTTGCTTGTTCTCGATTGAAATCATCGCTTGCTTCTCTTGGGACAAGATCATCTTCACCCTCATCAAAACTGGAGCCCACAATCCATTGATAACTACCGTCTTCCAGCCGCTTTGCGGGCAAGCAATACCCATCACCGGACATACCAACCCTAGGTAATTTTTTCGCCCAAGGATCATTCTCTTGAACCGAAAAAATACTGAGTTGGCCGCGTACGGGCTTTAAAGGTAGGCGTACATCAATAGAGGTAAGCAAGGCTTTAGCCTCCATGGCGCACGCTACAACCACCTTATCAGCAGAAGCGATCAATTGGTTTGTGCCATCAAATAGATGCCATGTGTCGCCCGCTTTTTCCAAGCGCGCTATACGTGTGTTCCAGATGCAAGTCAGCTGATTGTGAGTTTGTAATAAGCTCTTACTTGTTTCATGCAAATTTAGACAGGCGCCGCGCGGCAACCAAACTCCACTTTGTTTAACTCCAAAAACACGATCAGCCTCTTGAGCGTCCATAGCAATTGCCATATCCTCGGCAAGCTCAAGAGAACGCAGATGCTCCACCATTTGCGCGCGATCAAATGCTTTATCTTTTTTGGTCGGCTGAAATATTCCATGTTGTCGCCAAACGCTTTTCCAGCGAACCTCGGCAAGCAAAAAAGCAATTCTCGTTAAACGCAATAAACGGGGAGAGCCCTTGCCAATATGAGGGTGCGCAATCGCGTAAGCATGGCTAGAACAGGCGGCGGCTGGGGATGCGGCGGCATCAATAACGCAAACCACCTTGCCGCGCTCAAGCAACTCATTTGCAATGGTTGCTCCGCAAATGCCTGCCCCAATCACCACTATTTCATGATGTTGGGGTTTGGTCATTGAAAAAATCTAAATGCAACGTTTGGTGTTACTAAAGGCTTGTGGGCATTAAGCATTCAAACGTTGCTCAATCTTAGAGCGGGTTTCTTTCAGCTCTTTTGGCAAACGATCGCCAAGATGTTCGAACAACTCTGTATGGAGCTTCAGCTCCTTCTTCCAGTCCTCAACTGCTACGTGGATTGCTTTTGAAAACTTCTCCGCAGAATATTCGAGACCATTCCAATACATGTCGCTATGCTCTGGGCAAATGCCGAACGGCGTTTCTTTGCCTTTGGCTTTTCCTTCAGCGCGCCCCAAAATCCAAGAAAGAACGCGCATATTTTCACCAAAACCAGGCCATACGAACTGGCCGTTTTCATCCTTGCGGAACCAATTCACGCAATAGATCTTCGGCAATACCGCACCCTCGGCTTCAAGCTTCTCACCAATGTTGAGCCAGTGCTGGAAATAGTCACTCATGTTGTAACCAGCGAATGCAATCATTGCAAATGGGTCGCGACGCACAACACCAATCTGTCCTGTAATAGCCGCAGTGGTTTCTGAGCCCAAGGTTGCGGCCATGTACACGCCCTCAACCCAATCACGCGCTTCGCTAACCAAAGGCACTGTGTTTGAACGACGGCCACCAAACAAGAAGGCGTCAATTGGAACGCCAGCAGGATCATCCCAGTTTGGATCCACTGCTGGGTTGTTGGTTGCAGCCACTGTGAAGCGTGAATTAGGGTGTGCGGCTTTGCGGCCAGCGGCCCCATCAGCAGGAGTCCAGTCTTTACCTTGCCAGTCGATCAAATGTGCTGGTGGAGTTTCTGTCAAACCCTCCCACCAAACATCGCCATCATCAGTTAAACCAACGTTAGTGAAGATCACATCTTGATTCAATGAATCAATACAGTTCTGATTTGTTTGGCGGTTAGTGCCCGGAGCAACACCGAAATAACCAGATTCAGGGTTGATCGCGAATAAACGGGTTTTACCAGTAACAGGGTCTTTGCGTGGCTTGATCCAAGCAATGTCATCACCAATCGTTGTTACCTTCCAACCATCAAATCCCTTAGGAGGAATCATCATAGAGAAGTTGGTTTTGCCACAAGCAGATGGGAATGCAGCCGCAATGTGGTATTTCTTACCTTCAGGTGAAGTCACACCCAAGATCAACATATGCTCAGCCAACCAGCCCTGCTCGCGACCCATATTGGATGCAATGCGCAAAGCGAAACATTTTTTACCCAACAAAGCATTGCCGCCATAGCCTGAGCCAAAAGACCAGATCTCACGTGTTTCTGTGTAATGAACAATGTATTTGTTTTTATTGTTAGGCCATGCCATATCCTTTTCGCCAGCAGCCAAAGGCTTGCCAACCGTGTGGATACAAGGAACAAACTCGCCGTCTGCACCAAGCTGATCAATCACTGCTTTGCCCATACGAGTCATCAGGCGCATATTGATCGCAACATATGGGCTATCAGACAACTGAACACCAATGTGCGCAATTGGTGAACCAATTGGGCCCATTGAAAAAGGCACAACATACATTGTTCTGCCACGCATGCACCCATCAAATAACGGGTTCAATGTTGCGCGCATTGCGCTTGGCTCAACCCAATTATTGGTTGGACCAGCATCTTCTTTCTTTGCTGAACAAATAAATGTCCGGTCTTCAACACGCGCAACATCTTCAGGGTCGGATAGGGCCAAAAATGAGTTTTTACGCTTAGCGGGATTAAGGCGCTTAAAAACGCCGGCCTTTACCAATAACTCACAAAGCTCATCGTACTCAGCCTGCGAACCATCGCACCAACGGATGGCATCAGGTTGAGTTAGGGCGGCAACTTCGCCAACCCATGCAATTAAACGCTTGTTTTTTACGTAGGCTGGCGCATTTACATTAATTTGGCCGCTAGTAGTTGAGGTCATATGTTTCCCTATGAAGATTGAATTTTTTAATCAAGCAATTTTAACATTTTGGTCACATTTGCGGAGTACGCCCTACACCGCACAAACCTTTTACTTGCCAATACAGAACTGGCTAAAGATTTTTCCCAAAAGGTCGTCTGGAAGCAGTTTTCCGGTAATCTCGCCTAGATGTTTTTGAGCTAAAGATAGCTCTTCTGCAAACAATTCAAGCGAATTGTTGCCATTTACAGCGAATTGTTCTGATTTTTCAATATGTTCAGACGCCCGCTCTATGCAGTCTAAATGCCGCCTGCGGGCCAAAATTGCACCTTCTTGGAGGCCGTCCCAGCCCACGGTTTCCAAAATTCTCCGTTTTAGCTGGTCAATGCCCATCCCTGTTTTGGCAGAAATCAAAAGAGCTTCGCTGGACCCACTCTTATGGGGGTCTTGTAGCAAATCAACCTTATTAATCACCTCAAGAACGGCGCACTTAGGGGGCAATTCTTGCAAAATCTGGGCTTTTAGATCATCTGGTTGATCGCTCGACTGTGCATCGGTTAAAAAAATCACCAAATCAGCCAAACGAATCGAATCCCAAGATCTTTCAATTCCTTTTGCTTCAACTAGGTCAGCGGTGTCTCGTAGACCGGCGGTATCAATGATGTGCATCGGCACGCCATCAATGGTGATACTTTCTTTTACCCGATCACGCGTTGTTCCCGCAATAGGAGTGACAATAGCGACCTCTTCGCCAGCCAATCGGTTTAATAAAGAGCTTTTCCCAACATTGGGTGCGCCAGCCAGAACTAGTTGAATCCCATTGCGCAAAATTTTTCCCTGCTTGGCGCCAGCACGCAAAGTATTGAGCTTTTCTTTTACAGCCGCCAGGCGCTGACGCGCTTGTGCATTCTCCAAAAACTCAATCTCTTCCTCTGGAAAGTCTAGGGTCGATTCAACCAAAATTCTGAGTTGAGTAATTTCTTCAATTAAGTTGTTGATGTCGTCAGAAAAAGCGCCCTGCAGGGAGCGTGCGGCTCCACGCACAGCGGCTTCACTCTGCGCATCAATCAGATCGGCAATCGCCTCTGCCTGCGTTAGGTCAATTTTGCCGTTTAAGTAAGCGCGCAGAGTAAATTCACCAGGCTCCGCAATTACTAGGCCTTCGGCTTTTCCCAGCGCAAGGCAACGCTTTACCACCAACTCAAGCAATTCGGGACCACCATGACATTGAAGCTCTAAAACATCCTCACCAGTAAAAGACGCTGGCCCAGCAAAATAAATCGCAATCAGTTGATCAATCGCGTGGCCATGCTCATCAAAAAGCGTTAATAGATTGGCCTGCCTTGGAGAGAGTTTTTTTTGAAAAAGCGCGCTTGCGAGAGCGATCAAATTTTGACCGCTGATGCGCACAACCCCAACTCCAGCCCTGCCTGGCGCAGTGGCAACAGCAATGATGGGTAATTTTCTCGTCATCATTGCTGCCTGTTATTACAAAGTTTTTTTATACAGCTCGCGAATTACTTAGCGGGCTTTTGTCCAAACATTTGGTTGATCTGCCACTGCTGTGCAATTGAAAGCAAGTTGTTCACAACCCAATATAAAACCAAGCCCGCTGGGAAGAAGAAGAACATGACCGAGAAAACAATTGGCATGTACATCATCACTTTCGCCTGAATTGGATCTGGTGGTGTTGGGTTCAACTTGGTTTGCACGAACATGGAAACGGCCATGATGACCGGAAGGATGTAATACGGATCAGGCACTGAAAGATCATGAATCCACAAAATCCATGGGGCGCCACGCATTTCAACCGAAGACAATAAGACCCAATACAAAGAAATAAATACCGGGATCTGAATGACGACCGGCAAGCAACCGCCCAATGGGTTGATCTTCTCCTTGCGGTACAGCTCCATCATGGCTTGATTGAGTTTTTGTGGCTCACCCTTGTACTGTTCTTTCATGTCAACCAAACGCGGTTGCACCTCTTTCATGCGAGCCATTGATTTGTAGCTTGCGGCCGACAAAGGGAAGAACATCAACTTAATCAAGATGGTTAGGAGAATGATGGACAACCCCCAGTTGCCAATGTAGGAGTGGATGTTATCCAAAAGCCAGAAAATGGGTTTGGCCAAAATAGTTAAGTAGCCATAATCTTTGAGCAACTCAAAACCAGGCGCGATCGTTTCTAAAACACGCTCTTCTTGTGGGCCAACAAATAGCTTGGCTTTTTCAACCACCGTAGAGCCTGAAGCAATAACACCGAGCGGTGTTTGCATGCCAATTCGATATAAGCCATTATCAATTCTGCCTGCGTAAATATCGCGCGCATCTTTATCGCCTGGAATCCATGCGCTTGCAAAATAGTGTTGAACCATTGCAATCCATGCTGGCTCACCAGCAGCCACTTGAGTTGGGATGGTGATTTTGTTTTTATCAATCGATGTGAACTCGAGCTTATTGAACTTTTCCTTATCGGTATAGGCCGCAGGACCGGTGAAGGTGCTAGCTGAGAAAGCGCCGCCAAATGGGCCGATTTTTTGTTTTTGTGATGCGTCACGTACGATCTCTGTATAGAGAACCAGTGGATTTGAATTGTTCGCTGATTGGGTAATGCGATGCCCAACATCCACAACATAGCTACCTGGGTTTAGGATGAATGTCTTTTCGAGCTTTACGCCATTGCGCTCACTAGCAAAAACAGCAAACGGTCTGCCTGAACCATCTTTGCCAGACTGAATCAATTTGAAGGCGCTGGTATGGTTTGGAAGATCATTGTTGTTTAATGCAATTAAACCTGAACGAGCAAAATACTTGTGTGTAGGTGTGTACTGAAATAGTTCAACCGGCTTGTTTTCAGCAGTTAAAGATTTCAACAACTTTGCGTCGATTACATTTGCGCCACTTGCACTAATTTCCAGCACTAAAACATCGTTTTGTAGTGTGAACCGTTCTGCGCTTTCAATCGCGCCACCATTAACCACTGGTGTTGCGGCAACCGCGGGTGAGCCAGAGATTTGCGCAGGAACGTCAATCTTGTTGTTGGCGGCTGTTTTATCTGCAGCAACCGGTGCGCTTGCTGTGGTGCCACCAAACAAAGATGGCTTTCCTTCATGAACCTGCCAATTGTTGTAGAGCATCAAACCCGACATCGAGAATACTGCCCAAAGAATTGTTTTTTTAAAGTCCATTTACATTCACTTAAGTTGGTGTTGTGTATCTTTTAAAGCAGGGTCATATCCGCCATGCGTCCATGGGTTGCAGCGCAAAATGCGCCACATCATTAAGCCAAAGCCTTTCATAAAGCCGTAATAGCTAAAGCAGTCACAAGCATATTGCGAACAACTAGGTACGTATTTACAGTGCATACCCAAGTATGGGCTAAGAGTTAGTTGATAAACTTTGACCAACTTGATTGCAGCATTATTTAAAACGCGCACCCTTAAATCAACCCTGAAATTTGAGAGAGTAGCATTTCTTTTTCTTTTTTCCGAAGCCTGCCCCGCGTCTCGCGACCAATTGGCTTTTTGAGCTTAACCACAACATCTTTATTTAAGGCGTTGGCTTGGGCTGCCCAAACTAATTCGCGAATCATCCGCTTGAGGCGGTTTCGGTCAACCGCTCTTTTGGCTAGCTTCTTTGCTACCGCCACACCCAAATCGGGATTAGCGCCTTCTTGGGCGGGTGCAGCATACACACCCCAATACAAACTTGTCTTTGGGCATATTTTTAGTAATTCAGAAATCCTTGCGCTATTCAATGACTAAATTAAACAGCCAAACGCTTGCGGCCCTTTTCGCGACGTGCGTTCAATGCGGCGCGTCCGCTTTTGGTTTTCATACGAATACGAAAGCCGTGAGTGCGCTTACGACGGGTTACTGAGGGTTGGTAAGTTCTTTTCATGATCGATCCCTGGAAAACCAAGTATTTTCCTTGTTGCAGAGCAAAAGGTCAATCCATTTTGATGAATATGTAGGTGTTTTTCTCTATTTTTCCTTAAATGTATCTTAAATCATTAATTTCAATAGAGAATTTTTGATTATTCACAAGTTATACACAGCTTTTCCACGTTTTTGTGGCTTGTGGATAACTTTGGAGGATCGCTACAATGGATCCTCCAAAAATATGAGCAACCTACACAATCCCCCCGCCTTGAATTCAATTACCCCACTGGGGTTTTGGGATGATGCTATCAGCATTTTATCCCGCGAACTGTCTCCCCAACAGTTTAAAACATGGATTCAACCATTAACCCTATTATCTTTTATTGAAAGTGATCACTCACTAATAATAGGAGCGCCAAATCGATTTAAGTTGGATTGGATTAAAAAAACGTTTTCCGACCGATTTCAGGAGTTGGCCTCCCAATATTTTGGTCGCCCCATAAATGTTAGTTTTGCGCTTGCGGCGGAGGCCAAACCAACAATAAATACAAAAACGCTAGCCGAAGAGTTACCGCAAAATACCACAACCCCTGCAACTTTGGAGCCGGTAATTTCCGTTGAAGAAGGGGGGTTTGAAATAGAGGATCACTCAAAATTAAATCCAAACTTAACTTTTGAGACCTTTGTTACCGGAAAAGCCAATCAACTAGCTAGGGCGGCCTCAATTCAGGTTGCCAACAATCCAGGCACATCCTATAACCCTATGTTTTTATACGGCGGGGTTGGTTTAGGGAAAACCCATTTAATTCATGCGATTGGCAATCACCTTCTTAAGGACAAGCCCAATGCCCGCATTCGCTATATTCATGCGGAGCAATATGTCTCTGATGTAGTGCGCGCCTACCAGCAAAAGGCTTTTGACCGCTTTAAGCGCTACTACCACTCTCTCGACCTTCTATTAATTGATGATATTCAGTTTTTTAGCGGCAAATCGAGAACTCAAGAGGAGTTTTTTTATGCTTTTGAGGCCCTGTTAAGCAACAAATCTCAAGTCATCATTACTAGTGATACTTATCCCAAAGAAATGGCTGGAATTGATGACCGCCTGATCTCACGTTTTGATTCTGGATTAACGGTCGCAATTGAGCCGCCAGAACTGGAAATGCGGGTAGCAATTTTGATGAAGAAGGCAATTAGTGAGGGCATCCCTATGAGTGAAGATGTCGCCTTCTTTGTAGCCAAACACCTCCGCTCCAATGTTCGGGAGCTTGAGGGCGCCCTAAGGAAGATTTTAGCTTTTGTGCGTTTTCATGGGCGCGAAGTCACTATTGAGGTTGCCAGGACGGCCCTCAAAGACCTGCTTTCTATTCAAAATCGTCAAATCTCGGTTGAAAACATTCAAAAAGCGGTTGCTGATTTTTATAGCATTAAGGTTGCCGACATGTATTCCAAAAAACGTCCGGCCAATATCGCCAGACCACGTCAAATTGCAATGTTTATGGCTAAAGAGTTAACTCAAAAGAGTTTACCGGAGATTGGTGAGTTATTTGGCGGTCGAGATCACACAACCGTTTTGCATGCCGTTCGCAAGATTGCAGACGAGCGAGCCCATGACAGCCAGCTAAATCATGAGATTCATGTGATTGAACAAACCTTAAAGACTTAATTTGTGTTTGTGGATAACCCAAGGGATAAGTTTGGGGATTGGTTGTGGATAAAGTGTGGAAAGACTCCGCTTCATGCAAAAATAGGGTGTTGATAAAAAGTTATCCCCGTTTTATGCAGTCCTTATACAAAAGTTTTCCACAGGTTTTTTATCGTTTAAGATGTTATTTTATAAAGGTTTTTTGACTTATCCACAGAATTTCAATCCATTATTACTATTATTACTAATATACAAGGATTTAAAAGTAATGCAACTCATTAACACTTCACGCGATCACTTACTAAAACCCCTTCAGGTTGTTAGTGGAATTGTTGAACGTAGACACACACTCCCAATCTTGACAAATCTTTTGTTTAAAAAGATTGGTGAAAAAGTTTCTTTCATCTCCACTGATATTGAAATTCAAATTACAACCAACGCTAACTTTGGTGTTGGTGCGGAGGATGTCACGACGACCGTAGCCGCAAGAAAATTACTGGATATTTTGCGCGCCCTACCAGATGGACCGGTATCTTTGAGTTTAAAAGATAACAAAATGGTGATGCAGAATGGTAAAAGTCGTTTTTCATTACAGACACTTGCCGCAACCGAGTTTCCCGTAATGCAGAGTGTTGGTGAAGTTACTGCCGCATGGAAGATGTCTCAAAAAAGCTTCCGTCAACTCATTAGCCAAGTACATTTTTCGATGGCGCAACAAGATATTCGTTATTACCTGAACGGCATGTTGTTAGTGATTGAGGGTAAAGAGGTTGTTGCGGTTGCAACCGATGGTCATCGTCTTGCTTATTCACAAGTTGAGCTGGCGGAAGCACCCTCAGGATCCGGTCAGAAGCAGGAAATTATTATTCCACGCAAAACCATCTTAGAGTGTCAACACTTACTTGAAGACTCTGATGAGCCTCTTGAGATCAGCATGACTGCAAATCAAGTGAAGTTTTCTTTTTGGGATATTGAGTTAATCTCAAAATTAGTTGAAGGTAAGTTTCCAGATTTCCAGAGAGTTATTCCAAAAGGACAAAAAAATTCCTTAGTGGTTGGACGCGATGCGTTGCAATCAGCACTTCAACGGGCCGCCATTCTAACTACGGACAAATTTAAAGGTGTTCGCTTTTCCTTATCCCCTGATCGCATCACAATTCAATCCACCAATGCTGAGCAAGAAGAGGCGCAAGAAGAGATTGAAACTGAATACGCAGGAGATGCTGTGGAGATCGGGTTTAACGTGAGTTACTTACTTGACGTTTTATCAAACCTAAAGAATGAAAAAATTCAAATGAGTTTGGGTGATGCAAACAGCAGTGCTGTGATTACTCTGCCTGGCTCAGAGAGCTTTAAGTATGTTGTGATGCCAATGCGTATTTAACTTAAAAAAATGACTGAAGAAAAAAAAGTAGTAGAGCAGTACGGCGCTGCATCGATTCAAATCCTAGAGGGTCTTGAAGCTGTTCGTAAACGTCCTGGTATGTACATCGGGGACACGTCTGATGGAACAGGTCTACATCACCTCGTTTTTGAGGTTTTAGATAACTCCATTGATGAGGCGTTGGCAGGTTATTGTTCTGAAATTACGGTAGTTCTTCAAACCGATAACTCAATTTCTATTGTTGATAATGGTCGCGGTGTCCCTACTGGAATTAAATACGACGACAAACACGAGCCAAAAAGAAGTGCTGCTGAAATCGTCATGACTGAGTTGCATGCTGGTGGTAAGTTTGACCAAAACAGCTATAAAGTTTCAGGTGGTCTGCATGGTGTGGGCGTTAGTTGCGTAAACGCATTGTCTAAATGGTTAAAACTAACCATTCGTCGCGATGGCAAAACCCACCGTATGGAGTTTGCGCGTGGCGCTATTCAAAATCGTAACGTTGTAGATGAAAACGGTGTGTTGGTTTCTCCAATCACCGTTACAGGGGACACGGAACTTTCAGGAACCGAAGTGCACTTTCTGGCGGATGAGGAAATCTTTGGGAACATAGAGTTCCATTATGAGATTTTGGTTAAACGTATTCGCGAGCTCTCATTCTTAAATAATGGTGTACACATCAAACTCATCGACCAGCGCACTGGTCAAGAAGAGGATTTTGCTTTCTCTGGTGGTGTAAGGGGATTTGTTGAGTACATCAACCAAACTAAAAATGTTTTACACCCTAATATTTTGTATGCTGAAGGCTTTCGGCCATCTGATCTTGGTGGTCAAATTACCGCTGAAGTTTCTATGCAGTGGAATGATAGTTTTAGCGAACAAGTACTTTGTTTTACTAATAACATTCCACAGCGCGATGGCGGAACACACTTAACTGGTTTGCGCGTAGCAATGACTCGTGTCATCAATAAATACATTGATGAAAATGAGGTTGCTAAAAAGGCAAAAGTAGAAATTTCTGGCGATGATATGCGTGAAGGCTTGGCGTGTGTTTTGTCTGTGAAAGTTCCCGAGCCAAAGTTCTCCAGTCAAACCAAAGATAAATTGGTTTCTAGTGAAGTTCGTGGACCCGTAGAAGAAATTGTTGCCGAAGCTTTGAGTGCTTACTTACAGGAACGCCCTGCAGACGCAAAGATTCTTTGCGGCAAGATTGTTGATGCGGCGCGCGCTCGAGAGGCGGCGCGTAAGGCACGCGATATGACGCGTCGTAAAGGCGCTTTAGATGGTTTGGGTTTACCTGGGAAGTTAGCTGATTGCCAAGAGAAAGACCCATCAAAATCTGAATTGTTTATTGTCGAGGGCGATTCCGCGGGCGGTTCTGCTAAGCAGGGCCGCAATCGTCGCTTTCAAGCCATTCTTCCTTTAAAAGGGAAGATTCTGAACGTTGAAAAAGCGCGTTTTGACAAAATGCTTACCAGCCAAGAGGTAGTCACCTTAATTACCGTTTTAGGTACGGGTATTGGCATTGAGGAATATAAAGCGGACAAACTTCGCTATCACCGCATCATTATCATGACCGACGCGGACGTGGACGGCAGTCACATTCGTACATTGCTATTAACTTTCTTCTATAGACAGATGCCAGAGTTGATCGAGCGTGGCCACATTTATATTGCTCAACCACCGCTTTACAAGGTGAAGTTTGGCAAGAGTGAGCAATACATTAAAGATGACAATGAGTTAAATCAATTGTTATTAAAAATCGCATTAGAAACCGCATCTTTACAAACGCCTGCAGGTGAAATTATTGAAGGTGCAGCGCTGAATGAGTTGGCAAAACACTATCAGGCGATTCAATCAATCGTTGATCGCCTATCCCGAACCATGGATGAAGATGCGCTTCGCGCAATCGCCTCTGGCACATCATTAAATTTGGATACAGAAAAGTCGGCGCATGAATCCGCAGCGCGTCTCAGGCAGGCGCTTTCCGATTCATTAAACCCGTTGGCAGCGCCACCGGAAACTATTGTGCAAAAAGAAGATCGCACTGAGCGCTTCCGCTTGCTGATCTCCCGTCGCATCCATGGAAACCTAAAACTGTCTTCCATCAATTCAGATTTTGTGCAGGGCGATGACTATCAAAGTCTTGCCAATGCCGCTGCGGTTTTATCTGGCAAGGTTGTTCCAGGCTCTAAAGTGCGTCGTGGCGACCCAGATAAAAATCAAAAAGAACAAACCATTGGCGACTTCATGGCTGCTTTTGCATGGTTGCTATCTGAGGCGGAGCGAGTATTAAGTCGTCAGCGCTACAAAGGTCTTGGTGAGATGAATTCATCACAGCTATGGGAAACCACCATGGACGCAAACTCAAGAACGCTTTTGCAGGTGAAGATTGAAGACGCAATTGCTGCCGATCAAGTGTTTACAACGCTAATGGGTGATGAGGTTGAGCCTCGTCGCGCGTTTATTGAAAAGAATGCGCTTATTGCGCGCAACCTAGACGTTTAAATATGGCATCTCAAAAATTGAAACCACCAAAGGTGGATCGATCCTCTATTGTTGTGAAATCTTCACCGATTCATGGCAAAGGCGTTTTTGTTGTTAAACCTATTAAAAAAGGCCAGGCAATTATTGAATATAAGGGCGAGCGCATTAGTTGGAAGTTGGCTAAAAAACGGCATCCGCACGACCTCAAAGACCCCAATCACACCTTTTACTTTTCATTAGAAGATGGGCGAGTAATTGACGCCAATCATGGTGGCAATGCGGCGCGCTGGATTAATCACTCTTGCGAACCAAGTTGTGAAACTCGCGAAGATAATTTTGAAGGTGAGCCAAGGGTCTTTATTTACGCCAAGCGCGCCCTTAAAGTGGGAGAGGAGTTGTTTTATGACTACTCGCTGGATATCGAGGGCAAGATCACCAAGCAGATGAAAAAAGATTATGAGTGTCGTTGCGGCGCCAAGAAATGTCGTGACACCATGCTTGCAGGCAAATGAATTAAATAAACCCCATATGTTGTTTGTAACAATCCAAGAGCTAGAGGCCGCCATTAACTATTGGCGTAGTCAGTCACCATCGGCAGGTGATGAGTTGCGCCTTTGCCCAGAAGCTTCTGCGCTTGCAAAACTTTACGCATTGATGATTGTTCAGGGTCCCCAACGGGTGCCGGTAGATGTGTTGGATGATTTGGCTCGCTCAGCCATTCAACAATTTCAAAAAATCTCGTAAATATTTTTTGTGTCCCTGCGCCAAGATTTTTAGGGTTATTGCTATATATATGGCAAACCAATCTTGGAGTATTCTCATATTTTTGCTCCCAAGTATGGGGTAGAGGGTATGAGATTGCACGAAACAATATTAAAAACAATTGGATTGGGCAAATCCTTCAAAGGGTTTTCTGCGGTCACCGATGTGAATTTAGATGTCACCCGGGGAACCATTCACGCCTTAATTGGTCCGAATGGGGCGGGCAAGACCACATCTTTAATTTATTAACCAAGTTTTTGGTGACCAGTAGCGGCCAAATTTTGTTTACTGGTTTTGATATCACCAATGAGGCAGCCGCACAGATTGCCCGGCGCGGTGTTATTCGCTCTTTTCAGATTTCAGTAGTGTTCCCACATTTGACGGTTTTGGAGAATGTTCGTGTTGCACTACAGCGAGGATTGGGCACCGAATTGTACTGTTGGAAATCAGGAAACTCTCTAAACGTGCTCAATGAACGAGCTTTAGAGCTTTTGCATGATGTTGGCCTCGAGGATTTCGCTCATGAGGAAACCTTGAATTTAGCTTAAGGCCGCAAAAGAGCCCTAGAAATAGCCACTACATTGGCTATGGAGCCAGAGTTTATGCTTCTGGATGAGCCAACCCAAGGTATTGGTCGCGAAGATGTAGAGCGTGTAACAGAGTCGATTGATCGCGTCGCTAAGGGTCGCACGATTTTGATGGTTGAACACAATATGAAGGTGGTTGCTTCGATTGCCGATCGAATAACTGTGTTGCAGCGAGGCTCCATTTTGGCTGAGGGCTATTATAACGAGTTTTCTAATAACCCACTCGTTGTTGAGGCTTACATGGGTAGCCATGGGGGAGACAACCTATGAGCACCATGGCATTATAGGTTAAGAATCTAGAGTCTTGGTATGGCGAGACTAATATTTTGCACGGCGTTAATTTTGCGGTTCGTGATGCCGAGGTGGTTACCTGGCTTGATAGAAATGTTGCTGGACGCAGCAACATTTTAACAACCATTCTGGGGTTAACTAGTAAACGAACGGGTTCAGTAGAGATCTATGGCGCAGAGACCATCTCAATGCCCACCTACAAAATTGCTCGCTTTGGCGTGGGTTTTTTCCCGAAGAGCGCGGAATCTTTGCTAGCTTAAGCACCGAAGAAAATTGACTGTTACTGCCGGAAATAGCTCCTGTCGGCATGGGTTTGGATGAGATTTATGAAATGTTCCAAAACCTGTATGAAAGAAGAAATAGTCCAGGCACGCGTTTATCTGGCGGAGAGCAGCAGATGCTAGCAACGGCGCGAATCTTAAGGACTAGTGCCAAATTATTATTGCTCGATGAGATTACCGAAGGTTTGGCCCCCGTGATTGTGCAGAAGTTAGATGAAGTGGTTACCAGCTTACGTAATAAGGGCTTCACCATTGTTTTGGTCTAGCAAAATTTCCGTTTTGCGGCATCCTTGACTGAGCGTCATTATGTGGTGGAGCATGGAAATGTAGTTGAGGTTGTGAATCAGAATGAGCTTGCTGAAAAGGAGGCCTTATTCAACGAGTATCTTGGTGTTTAGTGGATTTCTATAGGAGACGGTAATGAAGTTAAAGCAAATAACTGCGTGTCTGGTTGCGGCGGCCATATTTTTTTCCAATCCAGCATTTGCGCAAAACGCACTGAAAGTTAGTGGCGATGTTATTAAGATTGGCGTGTTGACCGATCTTTCATCAACCTATTCTGACATGGCTGGTTCTGGCGCGGTCATTGCGGCAAAGATGGCGATTGCCGATTTTTCTAAAGACGGCACTGTGATTGGAAAAAAGATCGAGCTAGTTAGTGCTGATCACCAAAATAAGGCTGATATCACAGCCAACAAGGCACGCGAGTGGTATGACAAAGATGGCGTAGATGTGATTGTTGAGTTGGTATCAACCAACGTTGCTTTGGCTGTAATGGAAGTGGCCGAACAAAAGAACAAGATTACTTTGGTTTCTGGTGCAGCCTCTTTGCCAATTACCAATGAAAAATGTACCGCTACTAACGTGCATTGGACTTATGACACGTATGCGCTTTCCAAATGGCACCGCTAAGGCTGTTGTAAAGCAGGGCAAGAAAAATTGGTACTTCATTACTGCTGACTATGCTTTCGGTGCAGCTTTAGAGCAAGACGCAACCAACGTTGTTAATGCAAACGGCGGCAAAGTATTGGGAACTAGTAAACACCCGTTTCCAAACGGCGACTTTTCTTCTTATCTTTTGAAGGCTCAAGCAAACGGCGCGGATGTGGTTGCTTTAGCTAATGCTGGTCAAGACACTATTAACAGTGTTAAGAAAGCCTCCGAGTTTGGCATCAACAAAACACAAACCGTTGTTCCCCTGCTAATGTTTATGACTGATGTTCACTCTTTGGGTTTCAGTGCCGCACAAGGCATATGCCTTACAGAAGGTTTCTATTGGGACAAGGATGAAAAGACCCGCGCTTGTGCGAAGCGCTTCATTTTGCAACACAAGCGTATGCCATCTAGCGTTCAGGCCGGCGTTTACTCGTCTGTTCTCGCCTACTTAAATGATGTACAAAAGGCCGGCACTGATGACACTCAAGCGATTATGAAAGCCTTGAAGTCCACTAATATTGATGACGGCCTCTTCAATGGCAAGATTCGTGCTGACGGCAAATTTGAGCATGATATGTATTTGTTGGAAGTGAAGAAGCCATCTGATTCTAAGAGCCCATGGGATTATTACAACGTCAAGGCGGTGATTCCTGCTGCTGAAGCGACTCAACCAGTTTCATTGTCACGATGCAAGCTGGTTACTAACAATTAATTGATCTCTATCTCGTATGTTTGCACTTCTTGGAATTACCCCTCAAGAGCTGGTAGCCCAGCTCTTGGTGGGGCTTATTAATGGCTCGTTTTATGCCATTTTGAGTTTGGGGCTGGCCATTATTTTGGCCTTCTCAACATTATTAATTTTGCACATGGTGCGCAATACACCATGGGTGCGTTTCTTGCCTGGATTGGTTTAACTCAGATTAGCCCATGTAACTCAGATTAGCCAATGGCTGGGATTCCCCGCGTTATCAATTAATTATTGGTTTGCCCTCATTGTCGTGCCCTTGGTTTTGGCTGGGTTTGGTCTGATCCTTGAGCGGACAATGTTGCGACGCCTGTATCACCTTGATCACCTATATGGCCTTTGGTTGACATTTGGTTTGGCGCTCATTGTTGAGGGCATGTTCCGCCATGGGTATGGAATTTCTGGTGAGAGCTATCCAGCCCCAGAGATTTTGCAAGGAGCAATTCCATTGGAATCGATTGGCATTATTTTGCCAAAGTACCGCGTTTGGGTGGTTGTGATTTCTTTGGTGGTTTGTTTTTCAACTTGGTACGTCGTCGAAAGAACAAAATTAGGCGCTTATTTGCGCGCTGGAACTGAAAACCCTAAGTTGCTTCAAGCTTTCGGCATTAACGTTCCTTTCATGATTTCTTTGGCTTATGCCTATGGCGTTGGCCTAGCTGGTTTTGCTGGCGTCTTGGCTGCTCCGATTTTCCAAGTACACCCTTTAATGGGCTCAAACCTCATCGTCGTTGTTTTTGTGGTTGTGGTGATTGGGGGCATGGAATCTATCATGGGCGCTATTTTGACTGGCCTGGGTTTAGGCTTGGTTGAGGGCCTCACCAAGGTCTTGTACCCAGAGGCTTCTGGCGTTGTACTGTTCGTCATCATGACAATTGTTTTGTTGATTCGTCCTGCTGGACTATTTGGGCGGGAGAAATAAATATGAATCCAAAAACAAAACTACTCTACGGAATTTTGGTTCTCATCGCCCTACTATTGCCGTTCCAATATTTTACTTATTTGATATTCGACATGAAGGTGTTGTGTTTTGCGCTTTTTGCCTGCGCATTTAATTTGCTGTTGGGGTTTACGGGCCTCCTTTCCTTTGGTCATGCTGCTTTTTTTGGAACCGCCGCCTACATTACTGCGTACTTTTTTAAAGAGGCTGGCCTCTTCCCTGAGCTCGGAATGATTCTGGGTGTTTTAGATTCCGGAGTGCTGGGTTTTTTTGATTGGCTCATTGGCTATTCGCAGGCAGGGTATCTATTTCGCAATGGTGACACTCGCCCTGTCGCAGATGGTTTACTTCCTGGCGGTTCAATTTGGGCGGTGAAGATCGCATTCAGGGTGTGCCTCGTGGAATGTTGTTGGGTTTTATTGGCCTCAAGGATGATGTTGCGATGTACTACTTTGTGCTCGCCATTTTCTTGTTTGGTTTTGCGTTGATCATGCGCGCAGTTCACTCTCCGTTGGGGCAGGTGCTTAAGGCTGTTCGTGAGAACGAGCCTCTCGCAATTTCATTGGGTTATGACGTAGATCGATTTAAGCTGATGTCTTTTGTCATCTCTGCCGCCCTTTCTGGCTTGGCTGGCTAAATGCAATCTTTGGTATTCCAGTTGGCCACACTAACTGATGTTCACTGGCATATGTCTGGTGAAGTGGTGTTGATGACTTTGTTGGGTGGTATGAGAACTATTCTTGGCCCAGTAGTAGGCGCAGGAATCGTTGTTGGTCTGCAAAACTATTGAGCCAATATTGGCTCTTGGAGTACGATTGCAACCTGCTTTATTTTTTGTTTTATCTGTGTTTTGGCTTTCCGTTGTGGCGTTGTAGGTGAAGTTGCCGCACTCTTCAAAACCAAAAACTAGTTTTTGGTTTTTCCTTTTATTATTTGGTTTTAGTGTGGCGTCCATTTTTAATGGCGCCGCACTCATTTAAGAGGCTCTCATCGAATTTTCAATTTATATTTGGCCATTGTTGTTGGCGATGGCTTTTTTTTCCGGCTTGGTTGATGCGGTTGCTGGCGGCGGCGGTCTAATACAGGTGCCCGCTTTATTTGCCGCTTATCCAGATGCGCCGCCTGCGACGCTGCTTTCAACAAATAAAGTTTCTGCGGTTGGGGGAACTCTAAATGCCGCAAGAAACTATTTGCGCCATGTGTCTTTGCCGTGGACAATCGTTTTGCCGGCAATTGTGGCTGGTTTTATCGGGTCCCTCCTTGGCGCAAATGCAGTTAGCAATTTTCCGGCTGAGCCCTTGCGCAAGGCTTTGCCTTTTGTGTTGTTATTTCTGATGCTGTATACCTGGTTTCAGAAGTCGCTTGGTGAAGCGCATACACCAAAAGCAATGGGCCGCTTTCAACAGCTTAAGGGTGTAATTCTAGGACTAACAATTGGTTTTTATGATGGTTTCTTTGGTCCCGGTACGGGGAGTTTTTTGCTTTTTGGGTTTGTACGTTTTTTTGGCTTTGATTTCTTACATGCCTCTGCCGCAACAAAACTGGTGAATGTCGCAACGAATCTAGCGGCAATTTTGATGTTGGCCAGTCTTGGGCAAATCAATTGGACGCTGGGCTGTGCCATGATGATTGCCAATATTGCTGGTAGTCAGTGTGGCAGCCGACTCGCAATTAAGCATGGCAGCGCCTTTGTCAGAAAGGCTTTTTTGCTTATTATGACCATTCTGATATTGAAATCAGCCTGGAATGCTTATTTCATTAATTAAATCAATGGCTTAGAAATTACCGATCTCTTTTCTGAGGTTTTTGATGATTGTTGTTTCACGTGAAACAAACAAAATGCTATGATCATCGCCTTATCTAAGGTAAATCATGCGTTATTCCAAAAGTTTCGATGTCATTGTGGTTGGTGGCGGTCACGCTGGGACCGAGGCCGCCCTTGCGTCGACGCGCATGGGTTGTGACACCCTCTTAATTACCCATAGCATTGAAAATCTAGGTGCCATGAGTTGCAATCCCTCGATTGGTGGGATTGGTAAAGGCCACTTGGTAAAGGAGATTGATGCGATGGGTGGCGCTATGGCTGCCGCTGCCGATGAAGCTGGTATTCAGTTCCGAATCCTCAATTCCAGCAAAGGCCCTGCTGTGCGCGCAACTCGCGCCCAAGGCGATCGAGTTCTATATAAGGCCGCTATTCGCCGTCGCTTAGAAAATCAACCCAATTTAACCCTGTTCCAGGCCGCAGTTGACGATCTATTGGTTAAAGGCGATGAGGTCCAGGGCGTGGTTACACAAATGGGCCTGGAGTTTATGGCTAAAAAAATAGTGCTGACAGCAGGCACCTTTTTAGACGGCAAGATTCACGTAGGCTTAAATAATTATGCTGGTGGGCGCGCTGGTGATCCAGCGGCCGTTTCCCTGTCTGCCAGATTAAAAGAGTTGAAGCTCCCTCAGGGAAGATTAAAAACGGGTACTCCCCCGCGCATTGATGGCAGAACAATTGATTTCTCAGTCATGTTGGAGCAGCCCGGGGATGTAGACCCTGTGCCAGTGTTCTCTTATTTTGGCCGTCCAGAGCAGCACCCCAAGCAAGTCCCTTGCTGGATTTCGCATACAAACGAGCGAACCCATGACATTATTCGGGGTGGTTTAGATCGTTCGCCGATGTATACAGGCGTTATTGAGGGGGTCGGCCCGCGCTATTGCCCTTCTATTGAAGACAAAATACATCGCTTTGCCTCAAGAAATAGCCATCAAATCTTCTTGGAACCTGAGGGGCTCACAACAAATGAGTTTTACCCTAATGGCATTTCTACTAGCCTACCCTTCGATGTTCAGTGGGACTTGGTTCGCAGTATTCGAGGCATGGAAGCGGCAGTGATTGTGCGCCCTGGCTATGCCATTGAATATGACTTCTTTGACCCGCGCCAGCTGCGCCATAGTCTAGAGACAAAAGTTATTGGCGGCTTATATTTTGCGGGGCAAATTAATGGCACCACAGGCTATGAAGAGGCTGCGGCGCAGGGAATGCTGGCTGGAATTAATGCTGGCTTAGCCGCCAAAGGGAAAGAGCCTTGGTTGCCCAAGCGTAGCGAGTCCTATATTGGCGTTCTCGTTGATGACCTAATTACCCGTGGAGTTCAGGAGCCTTATCGCATGTTTACCAGCAGGGCTGAATATCGCCTGAGCTTGCGTGAGGATAATGCGGATATGCGCCTAACTACTATTGGCCGAGAGTTGGGATTGGTTGACGATTATCGCTGGGAAGTGTTTTGTAGAAAACAAGAGGGTGTTTCACGTGAAACATCTCGTTTACAAAATATTTGGGTGGGGCCTAAGAGTGAGGCCGCCCCTTTTGTTTCCCAATTATTGGGGCAGGACATTTCTCATGAGTGTAGTTTGGCTGAGCTTTTAAGGCGCCCCGGCGTTACTTATGAGGCAATTACTAGTCTGTATAATGGAATATGGGCCCCAGAGTCTTTGGATGAAGATTTTGGACTGGCCTCTCAAATAAGTGACCAAGTAGAGATTTCTGTGAAATATCAGGGCTACATTGATCGCCAGACGACCGAAATTGCTCGTCAAGAGCATAACGAGACCTGTCCACTGTCAGAGTCGCTCGACTATTCACAGGTTGTTGGTTTATCTAAGGAGGTCCAACAAAAACTCAACCTGCATAAGCCCACAACATTGGGTCAGGCTGGCCGAATTTCAGGTGTAACGCCTGCTGCCATTTCCCTATTGTTGGTGCACCTTAAAAAAGGCTTGGGTCGAACCCAAGAGGCCCATGAATGAGGATTTGCTGGCGCTAGGTATAAAAGAGCTTTGTCTGGAATTGAGCCCAGCCAACATTGCCGATTTGGAGCTATTTTTGCAGGAGATGGGGCGCTGGAATCAGATTCATAACCTCACAGCTATTGAGGGTGAGGAAGAGTCTGTGCGCTTACATCTGATTGATTCCATTGCGGTTTTGCCGGTATTGAGGCGCTTTTTAAAAGCCCCTTCCCCGCGAATTGCAGATCTTGGTTCGGGGGGTGGTTTGCCGGCGATCCCGATTGCGATTATTCAGTCTGATTGGCGGCTCTCCCTGATTGAGGCGGTTCGAAAGAAAACCGCTTTCTTACAGCACGTGCGTGGAAAGCTAAAGTTAAACCACATTGAAGTATTAAGTGCAAGAGTTGAAAATGTTGCGGTGCATCAACCCGGTCAGTTTGATGCGGTGATTTCCAGAGCATTTACTAATCTTGCCCGTTTTCTGGAGCTCTCACTACCTTTTTTAAAACTAGATGGACTGGTATTTGCGATGAAGGGTAAGCGCGCCGATGAAGAAATGCGGGATGTTTGCATGGATGATTGGTGCTTAGTCGCTGATGAACCCCTTCGTATTCCGAATTTAGCGGTCGAGAGACGCCTTTTGGTGTTGGCCCCCGTGAGAAAATCCTTTCTCACCTTTTAAGTAAAACCAAAAGTAGCCATGGCAAAAATTTTCTGCATTGCAAATCAAAAAGGTGGGGTTGGTAAGACCACTACAGCCGTTAATTTGGCAGCGGGATTGGCCGGGCTAAAGCAGCGTGTTTTATTGGTTGATTTAGACCCCCAGGGCAATGCAACGATGGGTTCAGGCGTTGAAAAAGCCGATCTACATACCAGCGTATATCAGGTGTTGATTGGCATGGCATCTGTTAAAGAGTGTGCACAGCGTTGTGAAAGCTCTGGCTATGACGTGTTGCCTGCGAATCGTGATTTGGCGGGCGCTGAAATTGAGTTGGTGGATTTAGATGTGCGCGAAGTCCGTTTGAAGAATGCGCTTGCGCAAGCGGCGAATGATTACGATTTTATTTTGATTGATTGCCCACCCGCCTTATCTTTGCTAACCCTTAATGGGTTGTGCGCAGCAAACGGCGTGATTGTCCCCATGCAGTGCGAATACTTTGCATTAGAAGGCTTAACCGATTTGGTGAATACCATCAAACAAGTGCATGCAAATTTAAATCCGGATTTAGTCATTATTGGTTTGCTGCGCGTGATGTTTGACGCGCGCATGACATTGCAACAACAGGTGTCTGATCAGTTGCTTGAGCACTTTGGCGATAAAGTCTTTAAGACTATTATTCCGCGGAATGTTCGCCTTGCAGAGGCCCCGTCTTACGGCCTTCCGGGGGTTGCGTTTGATAAGTCGTCGCGTGGTGCAAAAGCCTATTTGGAGTTTGGCGCCGAAATGGTTGAGGGCATCAAACACATGTAATTTGTAGAAAGAAAAAGATCATGGTTGCTATTAAGAAAAAAGGTTTGGGTAGAGGTCTTGAGGCCTTGCTTGGAGAGAAGACTCAAGCAGCAAGCCCTACTGCCGAGATCAACCGCTTGCCGCTAACCGCGTTACAGGCGGGTAAATATCAACCGCGTCAAAAAATGGAAGCAGGCGCTTTGCAAGAGTTGGCAGAAAGCATTCGTGAGCAAGGTGTAATGCAGCCATTGTTGGTGCGATTTGTGGCATCAGGCAAGTACGAAATTATTGCAGGTGAAAGACGTTTTCGCGCAGCAACGATTGCGGGCTTAAAAGAGGTTCCAGTTTTAGTGTCGGGCGCAGATGATCAAGCTGCCGCTGCAATGGCCTTGGTGGAAAACATGCAGCGTGAGGATTTGAATCCTCTTGAAGAATCACAAGGTTTGGCTAGGTTGATCGAAGAGTTTGGCTGTACACATGAGCAGGCGGCCAAGGCGGTGGGCAAATCACGCAGCGCGATTACCAATTTATTGCGCCTTATTCAGCTGGCAAAGCCTGTGCAGGCAATGCTATTGGCTGGCGATATCGATATGGGCCATGCGCGCGCTCTGTTGCCTCTTCCGGACGCCAGTCAGGTGGTTTTGGCACAAAGAATCTCATCTCAAGGCTTGTCTGTTCGTGAAGCAGAAAGAATGACGGCTGCACTGGTGATTGCTGGCGGACAAATAGGGGACAAAAAAACCAAAAGTAAGCCGGGAACCTCTTCTCCAAGCGGCGATCCTGATATGCAGCGGTTGATGCAAGAAATTGCAGATTTAATCGGATTAAATACCGAATTTAAGCTTAAGGGCAAAGGCGGAGAGCTCAGAATTCGCTTTAGCCAATTCGATGAGCTTGATGCTCTATTAAAAAAGTTGGGTATTGAATCCTAAAATTAAGCAGAAAAATGTCCTCAAATTCTTTGACATATTGCAGTGCACACATTAAACTCTCGGGGCTAAATTGATTCCTCAAAAAATCATTTTTCCTAGGCAAATGAATGGGATGAGCCCGAAGAAGAGGTCATTCGGGTCTACGGTAGAAGAGATTGCTGCATTGCAGCAATTCGATGCAGCAAAATATCGCGCCCTTTCACCTTGGAAAATTATTTTGACCCAAGTGCTGATTACAGCTATCAGCATGTTGTTTTGGTCAATTTTTGGTGAGCCGGTAGGGGTAAGTCTTTACACTCAGTCGGCCTTTTTAGGTGGTTTAATTAGCGTCTTGCCTACAACCTTATTTTTAATTAAGTTGAAATTGGCAAAAAAATCGCAAAGATTAAATCCAGGAAGAGTTTTAGCGGCATTAGTTTCTGGCGAATTTATCAAAATCGCCGTGACGTTAATGTTGTTTATAGGGATTGCGTATTACCTCCCTGGCGTGCTTTGGGTCCCCTTGTTGGTGACTTACCTGCTTGTCTTGAAGTGTGTTTGGCTGGCGTGGTTGTGGCGTTAAGTGGTGACAATTGAGATTGAAACAAAGGACTAGTTAAGAGATGTCTAGCGAAGTAAACCAGGCCCACGGGGCAGCAGAACAAATGACGCCAACAGCGTACATTTCTGAGCACTTACAAAATCTCACCAACTCTGGTGGACCTCAGTCATCCATTATTGATTTCAGTGTCATTAATTTAGACACCATTTTTTGGGCCTCTTTGATGGGCTTCTTGGCCGTGTTTATTTTGTTGATTGCAGCTCGTCGCGCAACGCCCGGCGTTCCAGGCCGCTTCCAGTGTTTGGTGGAAATGATTGTGGAAATGGTCGATACACAAGCTAAGAGCATTGTTCATGGCAACCGCACTTTTATTGCTCCACTCGCTCTCTTCGTATTCTTCTGGACAATCCTCTTAAATACACTCGACTTAATTCCTGTGGATTGGGTGTTGGGCGTAAATCATTTCATTGAAAGTTGTGGTGTGCATGTGCCACACCACAGATTGGTTCCTACTACTGATTTGAATGCCACTATGGGCATGTCACTTTCTGTATTGCTTTTGGTGTTCTTCTACAGCTTCAAAGTAAAAGGTGTTGGCGGCTTCTTGCATGAGCTCGTTTCAGCCCCATTTGGCGCTAAATGGTATTTGGCACCATTCAATCTTGCATTGAACATCATTGAATATTTGGCGAAAGGCGTTTCTTTGGGGATGCGACTTTTCGGAAACATGTACGCTGGCGAATTGGTCTTTTTATTGATTGCCTTGCTCGGTAGCGTATGGACATTTAATTTAGATTTATCCCTGTTCGGATTGGTGGGCCATGTTATTGCTGGCTCAGCTTGGGCCATCTTCCACATTTTGGTTATTTTGTTGCAGGCCTTTATTTTCATGATGTTGACTTTGGTTTACATCGGGCAGGCGCATAGCCATCACTAAGATTTTATTTTTAACTTACCTCTTTTAACTTCAGGAGTCAGCAACATGCAAGCATTTTTAGCAACTATTCAAGGTTCAACAGCTATCTGTATCGGCATCATCATCGGCCTCGGCGCGATCGGTGCTTGTTTGGGTATCGCATTGATGGGTGGTAAATACATCGAAGCTTGTGCACGTCAACCAGAATTGATGGAGCCACTCCAAACTAAGATGTTCCTGTTGGCTGGTTTGATCGACGCTGCGTTCTTGATCGGCGTTGGTGTTGCAATGTTGTTTGCTTTCGCAAACCCACTGCTCGCAGTTATTAAGTAATTGTTTTTGCGTGGATGACCAGCGGGTCATCCAACTGTTCTCAACAATACGGAAAGGAATATCGTGAATCTGAACGCGACCCTATTCGCGCAAATGATCGTTTTTTTCGTCTTATGGTGGGTTGTTGCACGCTTTGTGTGGCCGCCGCTAGTAAAGGCGATAGATGAGCGTTCAAGCAAAATTGCTGATGGTTTAGCTGCTGCCGAGCGCGGTAAAGAAGCTCTCGCACTAGCCAGCAATGAAGCTGAGCAAGAATTAACTAAAGCACGCCAAGAAGGTGTTCAACGCGTTGCTGAAGCTGAAAAACGTGCACAAATATCAGCCGAAGAAATTCGTGCTAACGCACAGGCCGAAGCCGCTCGAATCATTTCTCAAGCACAACAAGATGCAGCTCAACAAGTTACCCGCGCTCGTGAAGTATTGCGCGCTGAAGTTGCCTTGCTTGCTGTTAAAGGCGCTGAGCAAATTTTGCGTCGTGAAGTAGATGCAAAAGCGCACGGCCAATTGCTTGACCAACTAAAGGCAGAACTTTGATATGGCTGATTTAGCCACTATTGCACGTCCTTATGCGGAAGCGCTTTTTCAAAGCGCCAAGCCAGCTGAGCTTGCTGGATGTTTGGAGCAGTTAAATGAATTGGCGCAGTTTGCTGCTTTGCCAGAAGTTGCTGCTTTGTCAAACAACCCAAAAGTATCTGCTGATGATTTGAGTAAATTGCTTTCTGGCATGGTGAAGACCAAATTAGATGGCAAGGTTGCCAGCTTTTTGAATCTTGTAAATCAAAACCACCGCTTAGCAGCTGTTCCGGAAATTGCACATCAATTTGCAGCAATGAAGAACAATAGCGAAGGCGCAGCAGAAGTAAACATTACCAGTGCATTCCCTTTAGAGGGTTCTGCGTTAAATGATTTGTTGTCAAGTTTGAAGAAGCGCTTTGGGGGTAAGGAATTGCGCCCAACTATTCAAGTTGATCCAACATTGATTGGCGGAGTTCGCATTCAAGTTGGCGACGAAGTAATGGATAGTTCAGTTAAGGCTCAGTTAGCTCAAATGCAAGCAAGTCTTGGCGCATAAGTGATCCCTATTAAGAACATACGAAATAAGACCCAGGAGTAAGTAATGCAACTCAACCCTTCCGAGATCAGCGAGCTGATCAAAAGCCGAATTAGCGAATTGGGCGTTGACTCCCAAGTTCGCAACGAAGGCACTGTAATTTCAGTGACCGACGGTATTTGCCGCGTACATGGCTTGTCAGGCGTGATGCAGGGCGAAATGTTGGAGTTTCCGAACAACACTATCGGCCTCGCGTTAAACCTTGAGCGTGATTCTGTTGGTGTCGTAGTGTTGGGTGAGTACACTCACATTAAAGAAGGTGACCCAGTTAAATGTACTGGCCGAATTTTGGACGTTCCAGTTGGTCCAGAGTTGCTTGGTCGCGTTGTAAACGCACTTGGTCAGCCAATTGATGGCAAAGGCCCAATCAACACTAAGTTAACTGACTTTATTGAAAAAGTTGCTCCTGGCGTTATCGCACGTCAATCCGTTAGCCAGCCAGTGCAAACTGGTTTGAAGGCGATTGACACCATGGTTCCAATTGGCCGTGGTCAGCGTGAGTTGATCATTGGCGACCGCCAAACTGGTAAGACAGCTGTTGCGGTTGACGCGATCATTAACCAAAAAGGTAAAGGCGTTTATTGCGTTTACGTGGCGATCGGTCAAAAAGCTTCTACTATTGCTAACGTGGTTCGCAAGCTCACAGAATTGGGCGCGATGGAGTACACTGTTGTTGTTGCAGCAAGTGCTGCTGAGTCTGCAGCGATGCAGTACCTCTCTGCTTACGCAGGTTGCACTATGGGCGAATACTTCCGTGACCGCGGTGAAGATGCTTTGATTGTTTACGATGACTTGACCAAACAAGCAGTTGCTTATCGTCAAATCTCCTTGTTGCTCCGCCGCCCACCGGGTCGCGAAGCATATCCTGGCGACGTTTTCTATCTCCACTCACGCTTGCTTGAGCGCGCTGCTCGTGTAAATGCTGAGTACATTGAGAAGTGCACCAACGGCGCAGTAAAAGGCAAAACGGGTTCTTTGACCGCATTGCCAATTATTGAAACTCAAGCCGGTGACGTTTCTGCATTCGTTCCAACCAACGTAATTTCGATTACTGACGGACAGATCTTCTTGGAAACCGACTTGTTTAACGCTGGTATCCGTCCTGCGATTAACGCCGGTATTTCTGTGTCCCGCGTTGGTGGTGCTGCACAAACTAAAGTCATGAAGAAATTGTCTGGCGGTATTCGTACCGACTTGGCGCAATATCGTGAATTGGCGGCGTTTGCTCAGTTCGCCTCTGACCTTGACGAAGCAACCCGAAAGCAGCTCGAGCGTGGTCGTCGCGTTACTGAATTGTGTAAGCAAGCTCAATACAAGCCACTCCAAGTTTGGGAAATGGCCGCTTCACTCTACGCTGTTAATAATGGCTTCTTCGATGACCTCGAAGTGAAGAACGTATTGGTCTTCGAAAAGGGTTTGCAAGATCATTTGAAATCTAAGTACGCTGACTTAGTTGCGCGTATTGAAGAAACCAAAGATTTGAGCAAAGATGACGAAGCTGCGTTGCGTGCCGCTATTGAGGATTACAAGCGTTCTGCCTCTTTCTAAGAGGGCTCGCATAAATCATGGCAAGCACAAAAGAGATACGATCTAAGATCAAGAGCGTGCAAAACACGCGCAAGATCACGAAGGCAATGGAAATGGTCGCCGCATCCAAGATGCGTCGCGCCCAAGAGCGCATGCGTAATGCGCGTCCATACGCTGAAAAAATTCGTGAGATTGTTGCCAATCTTTCTAAAGCAAATTCTGAGTTCCGCCCTGCTTACATGGCAACTCGCGAAGTGAGGAAAGTTGGCACGATTTTGGTTACTACAGACAAAGGCTTGTGCGGCGGTTTAAATACCAACGTCTTACGTTTGATCGCTAACCAAGTGCGCGATTTGCAAGAAAAAAATATTGAGATTGCGTACACCGCAATTGGTGCAAAAGGTTTGCAATTTTTGAATCGCTCAAAAGCAAAACTCATTTCTCAAACAATCCAGATTGGGGATACGCCTCATATGGATGTTTTGATTGGCGCAATTGTTAGCCAATTAGAAGCGTTTGAGCGTGGCGAGATTGATGCTGTTTATTTGGCATACACCCGCTTTGTAAATGCAATGAAACAAGAGCCTGTTTTAGACAAACTCTTGCCTTTGGAGCCAGAGGCTTTGACTCAACAAGAAAAAACAGGCAATTCTTGGGACTACATCTACGAGCCGGACGCAGAGTCCATCTTGAATGGCCTGCTTAAACGTTACGTTGAGGCAATGATTTATCAGGCGGTTGCGGAAAACATGGCTTCTGAGCAGTCTGCACGCATGGTCTCAATGAAGGCTGCTTCAGATAATGCGAAGAACGTTATTGGTGAATTGCAATTGGATTACAACAAGACACGACAAGCTGCTATTACTAAAGAGTTGTCGGAGATTGTTGGCGGAGCGGCCGCGGTTTAAGCGGTCAGCGTTTAGGAATACGAAAGAATTCAGGAATTAAAAGCGGAGACATGCGATGAGTAACGGAAATATCGTGCAGTGTATCGGTCCAGTGGTGGACATTCAGTTCCCACGCGACAAAATGCCAAACATTTATGATGCATTGACATTAGTTGATAGCGGCGAAAAATCATTCGCTGAAAAAGGATTGACCTTTGAAGTGCAGCAACAAATCGGTGACGGCGTAGTTCGCGCGATTGCCATGGGCGCTAGCGATGGCTTGCGTCGTGGCATGGAAGTGAAGTCTTCCGGAAAGCCAATTTCTGTGCCAGTTGGTCCAGCAACTTTAGGTCGCATCATGGACGTTTTAGGTCGTCCAATCGATGACGCAGGTCCGATTGCCACTGAAGAGCGTCGCGCTATTCACCAGCCAGCACCAAAGTTTGATGAGCTCTCCCCTTCTGTTGACTTGCTCGAAACAGGCATTAAGGTTATTGACTTAGTTTGCCCGTTCGCTAAAGGCGGTAAGGTTGGCTTGTTCGGTGGTGCGGGTGTTGGTAAGACCGTGAATATGATGGAATTGATTAACAACATCGCTAAGCAACACTCAGGTTTGTCTGTGTTTGCCGGTGTTGGTGAGCGTACTCGTGAAGGCAATGACTTCTATCACGAGATGAAAGAATCTAATGTTATCGACAAAGTGGCGATGGTGTTTGGCCAGATGAACGAACCTCCTGGCAACCGTTTGCGCGTTGCGTTGACTGGTTTGACAATGGCTGAAGCGTTCCGTGATGAAGGCCGTGACATTTTGTTCTTCGTTGACAACATCTACCGTTACACATTGGCCGGTACTGAAGTTTCTGCGTTGCTCGGTCGTATGCCTTCTGCTGTGGGTTACCAACCTACATTGGCTGAAGAGATGGGTAAATTGCAAGAGCGTATTACTTCCACTAAGACTGGTTCTGTTACCTCTATTCAGGCCGTTTACGTTCCTGCGGATGACTTGACCGATCCGTCACCAGCGACAACCTTCTTGCACTTAGACTCCACAGTTGTGTTGTCACGTGACATCGCTGCATTGGGTATCTACCCAGCGGTTGATCCATTGGATTCAACCAGCCGTCAGCTCGACACACAAGTGGTTGGCCAAGAGCACTATGAAGTGGCTCGTGATGTGCAAATGACATTGCAGCGCTACAAAGAATTGCGCGACATTATTGCGATTTTGGGTATGGACGAATTGTCGCCAGAAGACAAATTGGCTGTATCACGTGCTCGTAAGATTCAACGTTTCTTGTCCCAGCCTTTCCACGTTGCTGAAGTGTTTACTGGTTCACCAGGCAAATACGTTCCATTAAAAGAAACTATCCGTGGTTTCAAAATGATCTGCAGCGGTGAATTGGATCACTTGCCTGAGCAAGCGTTCTACATGGTGGGTGCAATTGATGAAGCCATCGAGACAGCCAAGAAGCTTTAATCGAACTCATCTAGGGAAATTATGTCAACCATACGTGTCAATGTAGTAAGTGCTGAGCAGTCTATTTTCAGCGGAGAAGCCAAGTTTGTTGTGCTTCCTGGCGAAAGTGGTGAGCTCGGTGTTTTGCGCGGCCACACTCCTTTGATTACACGCATTCGTCCAGGCTCAGTTCGTATTGAAAAAGCTGACGGTGATGAAGAGTTTGTTTTCGTAGCTGGTGGCTATTTAGAAGTTCAGCCAGATCACGTGACCGTATTAGCAGACACTGCTATTCGCGGGCATGATCTTGATGAAGCCAAAGCTCTTGAAGCCAAGAAACGCGGTGAAGAGGCTATGCAAAATCGTGATACCGACTTTGATTTGGCCTTGGCCCAATCCGAGTTTGCAATGGCAGCTGCGCAGCTGGCAGCGATTGCGCGCTTCCGTCGTAAAAAGTAATATCCGGTCATCTCCTTGCTGTTAAATGATCGGTTTTTAAAGGCCTGCCTGGGCGAAGCGGTTGATCAAACACCGCTTTGGCTCATGCGCCAGGCCGGCCGATATCTCCCCGAATACAACGCCACACGGGCTAGAGCCGGAAGTTTTCTTGGCCTCGCACAAAATCCTGCTTACGCTACTGAAGTAACCCTTCAACCTTTGGATCGATATCCATTGGATGCGGCAATTTTGTTCTCAGATATTTTGACGATTCCTGACGCTATGGGATTGGGACTCAAATTTGCTGCCGGCGAAGGCCCAAGCTTTGACCACCCCCTTCGCACTGAAGAGGCGGTTAAAAAATTGCGCGTCGCCGATATGGACCAGTTGCAGTATGTCTTCGATGCTGTTTCAGAAATCCGCAAAGCCCTCATTCAGGATGGCAAGCAGCGCGTCCCATTAATCGGTTTCTCTGGAAGCCCATGGACATTGGCGTGCTACATGATTGATGGCTCTAGCGCAGATGGTTTCGGTTATGCTAAAATCATGATGTTTAGTCGTCCTGATTTGATGCAGCATATCTTAGATATCAATGCACAATCTGTTGCCACTTACCTAAATGAGCAAGTAAAAGCGGGCGCACAGGCGCTCATGATTTTTGATACTTGGGGCGGCATGCTCCCAGATGGCTGGTATCAAAAAGTCTCATTGGCATCCATGCAAAAAGTGATTGCTTTATTGCCGCGTGAACATGAGGGTCGACAAATTCCGGTGATTATGTTGACTAAGGGCGGCGCAATTTGGCTAAATGATATGGCCCAAGTGGGTGCCGATGTCATTGCTATTGACTGGACGATGTCGCTCAGTCGTGCTAGAAAACAATTACTCGCTTTGAACAAACCTCTGGCATTACAGGGCAATCTAGACCCACTTATTCTGTTCTCAGAGCCAAAACAAATTGCGGCACAAGCAAGCCTTCTTCTAGAGGATTTGGCGAGTGCTCCAGCTCTTAAAACGGGTTTGCATCCACTAGATGGCCATGTGTTTAATTTGGGCCACGGCATCTCTCAGTTCACACCCCCAGAAAGTGTTTCCGCTCTTGCAGAAGCTGTAATTGAGCGCTCAAGGTCGCTTAGGGTAAAGTCATAATCCTGAGTAATCGCTAACTTGTACATTGAATTGATGGCGCAAGTTATGCACAGACGGCGACAACATTCGAAATTCAGTGAGATTGCGAATAACGATGTAAATTATTGATTTATATATAAAATAACTAAAAAACGTTAAAACACTGCAAAAATGGAAAGCTGATAAATTGATATACAAATCAGAATGTTTCGATGATATCCACAGACTTATCCACAAGCCAAATAGAGATTTTAAGCAATAAATGTCCATTCCGATTGTTGTTCAAGTTGTCGTTGATAAGCCTCTTGCCCAGGGCTTTGACTACTTGTGGGACGAAAGTGAGCTGGGGGCGCGGCCTGAGGTGGGTATCTTGGTTGAGGTGCCATTTGGGCGCAGTCATCTCGCGGGACTTGTAATTAAAGTAAGTGCTTACTCTGATTATGAGATTCATAAATTAAAGTATGTAACGAGAAGGTCACCACTCCCCCCTTTAGGCTCGGCTGTTCTGCGTCTAATGAATTTTGCGAGTCAGTATTACATCCACGCCCTTGGGGAAACCATCATCCCCACGATTCCATTAATGTGGAAAAAGCCCGATGACTGGGAAAAGATTCCAAAGAAATTAGTTGCTGATGCAGAAAAGCAAAAGAAAAAAAACAAACAAGAGGCAATAGAAGGTTTTGTTGATGAGAGCTTTTTAAATGCCGGTCAGAAGCTCGCGTTAGAACAATTACGCACATGCTCTGCGAGTGAATTCACACCAATCCTTTTACAAGGACAAACTGGCAGCGGAAAGACTGCTGTATTTTTAAATTGGCTTAGTGGAATTTTGGATGACGCAAGCGCGCAAGTTTTATTGCTTGTTCCTGAAATTAATTTAACGCCACAGCTAGAGCGCAGAGTACGTGCCTATTTTCCAGATAAAAAAATGGTTGTATTGCACAGCGGTGTGAGTGAAAGAGTAAGAGGTATTGCATGGCATGATGCGATGACTGGTAAAGCCCAAATTATTTTGGGCACACGCTTGGCCGCTTTGACGCCATTGCCAAATTTGCGCGCGATTGTGGTGGATGAGGAGCATGACCCGTCCTATAAGCAGCAAGATGGCATTCGCTATTCGGCACGCGACCTCGCTATATGGCGCGCCCACGATTTAAAGATACCCATCCTTTTAGCGTCCGCTACACCATCACTGGAAACTTGGATGGCTGCGAAAGCAGGTCGTTATGAATATGTGCGCCTAGATCAACGCGCGCAAGGCGCGAGCTTGCCCAAAGTGCATTTGGTGAATATGCGTGATCCACAAACCCAATTTAGTCCAGGCGACGCAGGGAAGCCTAAATCAAAAAGTCTAATTTCTAAAACCATCTGCAATGCGGTGAGCCAAAGTTTAGAAAACAAGCAGCAAAGTTTAGTTCTCATCAATCGCAGAGGTTACGCGCCTGTACTCAGTTGCGGCGCATGCTCATGGCTATCTAAATGTGAGCAATGTAGCGCATATATGGTTCTCCACAAAGCTGGTGCTTGGGGCAGGAAGTCGGTTTTGAGGTGCCATCATTGTGGCTTGGTTAAGGCAATACCAAGTCATTGCCCTGATTGCGGAAATACCGATTTGAAGACCTTGGGACAAGGCACTCAAAAGATCGAAGACTCTATTGAAGAGATGTGGCCCGATGCCAGGGTTTTACGCGTTGACACAGACTCTAGCAGGAAGCGTAAAGGCGCCGAAGAGCTCTTTCAGGAGATCCATACGGGAAATGTCGATATCGTTGTTGGCACCCAAATGATTGCCAAGGGGCATGATTATCAAAACATTGGCTTGGTTGCCGTATTGGATGCTGACAGTAGATTGTTCTCGCAAGACTTTAGGGCGGCAGAGAGATTATTCGCACAATTAGTTCAGGTTGCTGGGCGTGCTGGAAGATCTAGTAAAGATGGCGAAACTGGTGGCGTAATTTATATTGAAACCCAGCTTCCCGAAGCAGCAGTTTTTCAATTTTTACTGCGCCATGATGTGGATGGGTTTTTATCCTTTACGGCGAATGAAAGAAAAGAGGCGGGCTTGCCACCATTTGCGTATCAGGCATTGGTCCACGCCGAGGCTAAGAGCCTCGATAAGGCCATTCAGTTTTTAATTGCCTTAAAGGGGTATTGGAAGTCCCAAGGCCATATATCTAAAGGGCTTAGAGTCTATGACCCAGTGCCCAGGGCGATGATGCGGGTGGCGGGCTCGGAGCGCGCCCAGTTGCTAGTTGAGTCTGATGATCGCAAAAATCTGCAAGAAATTTTAGAGGCGATGGATCGCTATTTGCGTGAACACTCTCAGGGGCGTATTAGCAAAGAGGGTCGCATTCGATGGTTAATTGAACGCGATCCGATTTCAATCTAAGTTTTAAGCCCCTGGGCCGGCGCTATATTTTTCTAGCGTGAAAAGYGTTTCTAATTCAGATGCAAGACTTTCATTAGAGGCGGGCTTAATTTTGAATGGCCAAACTCCATAAGGTTTTCGTTGACGATTTCGGGTGAGGTGTCTACCTCTTCATTAAGCGCAACAATTTCTCCGCTCACCGGCGCATGAATATCGCTCGCCGCTTTAACTGATTCGATGAGTGCAATCGCTTCGCCCTGCTTTACTTGCTGCCCCAGCTTTGGCACTTGAAATAACATCACATCACCTAGAGCATCCTGCGCATGGTTGCTAATGCCAACCCATACCAAGCCATCCTCTTCGAGGTCAGCCCACTCATGGGTTTCTGCACACTTACAAGTATCTTGAGTATTCATTGTGCATCCTTTGACTTCATTTTATGCTGACTCCCATCAAATGCTGAATCAGCAAATGATGAATTTATCTTCTGGATATATATGCCAATTAAATTAGGAATTGTCCCTGTTACACCCTACGAGCAAAATTGCTCAATTCTGGTTTGCCAAGAAACCGGTGGCGCCGCAGTGGTTGACCCGGGGGGAGATATTGAAAAAATCCTTGAGGGCGTTAAGCAAATGGGTGGTAATGTGAAGAAGATCTTGCTAACCCACGGACACCTTGATCATTGCGCCGCTGCTAAGGATTTGGCGGATCAGTTGGGCGTCCCCATTGAGGGGCCACAGGAAGACGAGCGGTTTTGGATTGACCAATTGCCAGAGCAAACGGTGCGTTTTGGTTTTGGGCATGCTAAAGTTTTTGAGCCAGACCGCTGGTTAAACAATGGCGATCATGTGCAGGTTGGCAATGTCGATCTTGAGGTGTTGCATTGCCCTGGCCACACGTCTGGTCACGTAGTATTTTTTGACAAAGAAGATCGCTTGGCAATTGTTGGGGATGTCTTATTCGCAGGCTCAATTGGGCGCACAGATTTTCCGCGTGGCAATCATGCGGATTTAATTAACGCAATTACAACGAAATTGTGGCCGCTAGGCGACGATGTTCAGTTCGTGCCAGGCCATGGACCAATGTCGACATTTGGCCAGGAGCGTAAGACGAATCCATATGTTGGGGATGGCGCTTAAAAACTTTTACAACGAGTGAAATTAGGTTTTTGCTGAGCCGGTACGATGTGTACGGTTGTATACACAGCTAGCGCAGATCCAGCGTTGCTTGCGATTGCTTGTTGAAATCCAAGTGCCACCCTCGAGTCGTTTTTCACGGCTGCAAGAAGAGCAAAATTTAAGGCTCTGAGAGGTTTCTTGGGTAGCTGCTGGAGTCGAGGTAGTCATGGGCAATCCGGGTAAGGCAAATCTTATACAGAAGATCTATTTTACCCGTTTTGTCCCGCTGGGGCTTGGCTCAGCACAACCCGGACTGAATCAGCCGTCTTGTTGCCATCAAAATCGAGCCAAGCCTTGTTTTCAAAGTCGTAAAGCTTGCACTTGCGTGCAGTATCAAAATACCAAGCCCATGAGAACTTTTGTACAAAAATACGCTCTGGAAGGATAGTTTCTAGGGTTTGTTGGGCCTCTGGCAGGCGATACAGCGGTACGCTCATATCCACATGATGAGCTGTGTGCTCCATGATGTGGTGCATCAATTTGCCCCAAATCCAGTTGAAGGTCAGATGAACAGTTGTGGATACAAACGGCTGGGCGCGCAACCACTCAGATTTCTTGTCGTACCAAGAGACCTTTGGGTGGGTGTGATGCACGTACACCACAAATCCAATCATGCCGTTCCAAAACAAAAATGGCACCGCAAAACCGGTAATCAAGCCAAGCCAAATAGATTGATCAGTAACGATAGCGCCAGCAATTAAGCAAGCAATCCAAACAATCGCAAATGCGGTAACAAGCAAGTTGTCTTTTAAGAAAATGGGGCGATCACCAGGTTTGTTTTTGGCGTTCGGAAAGTACTCGCGTCTCCACCAAATTTCAATTAAGTAGTAAAAAACCGGGCCCCAGCCACTGCGGTAAAGGCGCTCTAGAGCCTTACGCCATGGGGGCAGCGCGTCATATTCTGCTGTAGATAAAGGCGCCCAAACAAAGTCAAAGCCCTTTAGGTTGGTTTGCCCGTGGTGTACAACGTTATGACCAACATCCCACAAACTGTAGGGCGTCAAAGAAGGTAAAAATGCGATGCGACCTAGAACTTTATTGAGCTCACGATTCGGCGTGTAACTCTGATGGCAAGCGTCATGCCCCAAAATAAAGATGCGGCCAGTTACAAAGCCAGCAACAACGCCAAACACCACTTTCAGCAGGATGCTTTCTACAAAGATGGTTCCAGCGATACAGCCCAACCACAACAGGGCATCAATCACGAGAAGCATGATTGCGCGCCCAGTTTCCCCCTGAGCCATTGGAATTAGCCAGCTTCGAATGATTTTTCGATGCGGTAATGGCGCCTCTGGCGGCAAGGGGTTGGTCAGGGATGGCTCTGAAGGGGCGGAATTTAGATGTGTAGACACGACAAGAATCAATAAGTTAGGTGCAAATGATAGCGGTTTTCGTAATAATTCACGCATGATATAAGTCAAAAAACCCTTGAGTGTTGGCGCGCCCGGCAGGAATCGAACCTGCGACCCTTGGCTTCGGAGGCCAATACTCTATCCACTGAGATACGGGCGCTAGCGAAAAACGAATTACCTTCCTATTGTAAGTGCCCATATCCCTACTCTCTAGTTATAATCACGGCAAAACAACCCTAAAACCCGTCAAACGATAAATTCTTATGGGCAACGAGCACGGAAGTCTGATTAAGTCCCCAAAACAACTCATCATGGTGTTTCCAAGCTTTTTTGTGCCACTCATCATTATTTTGTTGTGAATGGTGTTTGTGAACAATGGCAAGCGTGGTGATTCTTCCACGACTACTGAGCAGTTAATTAAGCCTGTTGCGCAACTAAATTTTAAAGATGCCAGCACTCCACAAGAGCTTCAAACTGGCGAGCAAGTTTATAAAGCCGTTTGCGCAGCATACCATGCAAGTGGCGCCGCAGGCGCGCCTAAATTTGGTGATGCGAGTGCATGGGCGCCTCGCTTGGGCCAGGGTTACGACGGTTTGATGGCTTCTGTATTAAAAGGCAAGGGCGCAATGCCTGCGCGCGGTGGATAAAGCCCTGCCAATGTAAGCGATTATGAGTTTGGCTGTGCTGTGGTTTATTTGGCCAACTCTGCTGGTGGAAAACTGCCAGAACCAAAAGCGCCTGCCGCAACATAATTTTTTATTACGCATATTTAAAAGCTGGCACCTGGACAGCTTTTTTGATTTTCATTTATTCGCTTTTTGCATCCAAGGCAATTTGATAGACCTCTTTTTTTGTGAGCCCTAGCGTTTGCGAAAGCACCGAGGCGATTGCTTTGCTACCCATATATGGGCTTAGTGCATTTGCCCATAGCAAAAGAGATGCATGCTCCGGAGCCTCGTCACCATTGCTTGAGCGCCCCGCCACCACAATCACAAACTCACCCTTGAGGCTTTCTGCCCCCTCTAGCCAGTTAGCGATATTGCTGGCTTGCAAAGAAACAATCTCCTCAAATTTTTTGGTTAACTCACGGCAAATCAAAAGCTGACGATCAGACTCTAGATGCTTCACCAGCAACGTAAGCGTATCTTTAATGTGATGTGGAGATTCAAAAAAGATGCTGGCTTTTTTAGAGCCCGAAATGTCTTTTAAGAGCGCATCTCGGCCTTTGGTTTTATTGGGCCAAAAACCTAAAAATTGAAAGCGCCCTTCCGAGTTGTGCATCACAGATCCTGCGGCTGAGATGGCGCTAGAAACTGCACTCGCGCCGGGAATGGGTATTACCCGCAGCCCTGCTTTTTGAACTTCATTGACTAACTTTGCCCCAGGATCAGAGACGCCCGGCGTTCCTGCATCTGAGATATAGGCCCAGCGCTCATTGTTGGAGAGGTGTTGAATAACTGTTTGAGCGCCGCTGATTTCATTGTTCTCATGGAGCGCTAAACATTTTTTATGAATGCCAAATTGTTGGAGTAATGCAGCGCTATGTCTGGTGTCTTCACAAGCAATCCCATCAACCGCATTTAAGACGTATAGGGCACGCAAGGTAATGTCCCCCAGATTGCCAATAGGTGTTGCAACCATGTAAAGCGCCCCAGCAGGCAAATCTTGCTGCTTTAAAAAATCGAATGAGCTAAGTTCCATGGGGCTACCTGAGAAAAGTTAGAGAATTAGCAAGAGAATACGTTGCTTTTGAGAGAGGCTTATAAGTACTGAAATTAGGCTATCTTTGGCGCATAATATTGCTATGGAAAAAGACATCAATGAACGCTTGCGTAAGCGCGCCTCACAACATTTTCTAGATAGCATTGCGGTAAAGCAAGAGGCTGAGAGGGTGTTTCCAGATTCGGTTGCTATGGGCGTATTGGCAATGGTGGATTGTTTGCGTGCCGGTGGTAAAGTAATGGCTTGCGGTAATGGCGGTTCTGCTGCGGATGCCCAGCATTTTGCTGCAGAGCTCATTGGACGATTTGAAAGAGAGCGCCAAGAATTGGCAGCGATTGCCTTGACGACGGATACCTCTATTCTGACCGCGGTTGGAAATGATTACAGCTACGACGAAGTATTCAGCAAACAAGTTCGTGGACTTGGAAAACAAGGCGACATCCTTGTGGGGATTTCAACTTCAGGAAATTCAAAGAATGTTGTAAAGGCAATTGAAGCCGCAAAAAAAATAGGCATCAAAATTATTGCACTGACTGGAAACTGTGGCGGAAAGATCGCTCAACTTTTAGATAAAGATGACATTCATTTGTGCGCACCATCAACACGTACTGCGCGTATTCAAGAAACACATTTAGTTTTACTTCATGCGCTATGCGATGGCGTTGATCACGTCTTGCTCGATTAAGCTCCGCTCCCACTTCTATACAGAAAATATCTAAATGAAAATTTCCTTGCTCAAAAGATTGTTCTTTGCCACCCTCATTGCATCTCAACTTTCAGCTTGTGCAGTAGTTGCTGTTGGTGGTGTAGCTGCTACCGCTACTGTTGCGGCAGATCGTCGCTCACCATCTGTGCAAGCAATTGATAAAGGGATTGAGCTTGAGGCGGAGAACGCATTGGCAAAACGATTTGGCGAAAGCGCTCACATTAATGTCACCTCATTCAATCAAAAAGTATTGCTGACCGGTGAAGTAAGGGATGCCGATATTAAGAGCGAGGCAGGCGCTTATGTAAAAGCAATGAAGAATGCACGCTCTGTCTTTAATGAGTTGGTTATCGGGTCTAATACTAGCTACACCTCACGCGCAAACGATTCTTATCTTGAGTCTAAAATCAAAACACAGATGATCTTTGCTGATCAGTTGCCTTCAAATTCTATAATTATTGTGGCTGAAGGAAGCAGCGTGTATCTCATGGGAATGCTCACGCAGAGCGAATCTGAGCTCGCGAAAAAAGTCACCAGAAATACTAATGGTGTGAAAGACGTTTACGCTTACTTTGACATTATTTCTGAAGCAGAAAAAGTGCGCTTAGAAAAACAAGGCAAAGCTGATCAAACACAACCAAGCAGCCCTCCAAAATATTAATCATTTTTTAAAGCTTGAAGATGTTTAAAAAGCGAGTGACGATAAACATCGTTTGTTTGTTTGCGATACTCGCTTATTTCTTACCTAATGCGTATGCAAATACTGAAGACGAAAAGACATTCTCGATTGCGAAACAAAATGCGTGCTTAGGTTGTCACGCAATCAATAAAAAAATTGTTGGCCCAACTTTTGCGGCAGTCGCAGAAAAATATAAGAATGACCCGAACGCCCAAACATTTTTAAAAAATAAAATTGTTAAAGGCGGTTCTGGATCATGGGGTGTTGTGCCCATGCCTGCGAATACAAAATTAAATGATGCGGAGCTGTCTGCAGTAACCAATTGGATACTGCGTGGTGCACCCAACAAAAATTAATTAGAAAATTAACGCACCAGTCCTGGTCTGCCCAAGAACCACCACCAGGCTTCATTGGAGCGTTTGAGATTTTCTTTCAGGGCGTAATCCATGTCGGCCCACTGCTCATTAGCCGCTTCGTCCACAATGGTTGCGGGATTTGCACGCGGTAATTTAAGACAAGCATCGGCATAGGCATATTCAACAGTCATGCCAGCCTTTTGTGCCAAATGCATCATTGCCTTATTGTTTGCAAGACAGTGAACATAAAGCGTCTCGATGCGAGTATTGCGGGAGTGGGCCACAGGGCGCTGTAACAGTGCAGTGCCCAAGCCCTGGCCACGCCCTTCTTGGCAATACAGAAACACCAAACTCCGCTGCTCTTGCCTCCCCGTTATGCTCTGGCAAGTAGTCCAGGTGAGCCATGCCCATGAGCTTTAGGTCTAAATTAAATACGCCAAAAACCGCATCCCCATTGAAATTAAGCCCTTCTAGATAGTGACGTATGACTTCATCTGGGGTGTGCGTACCAAAGCGCAGGGGTCTATCTTCATCATTTAGCTGTAGCAGATGATTCAATATCTCTTGCCTATAGCCGGCATGAAGTTCGCGAACGCGGACTGCCAGCCCGGCCGTATATAGGGCCTGAAGGTGAGTGACTGTTCGCTCATTTATTGTGCATAGCAATATCTTAGCAGTAATTAGAATAATTTTCAGGGTTTTCCCTGATAGGTGGCTGATACGCCATAAAGGACAAAAAACGGGTTTAAAGATGGTTAAGGTGGGGATAAATTTTGTGGGATTTCCTTGCAAACCTTAAAAAATCAGAAATTTAAGAATTAAGAAAAAAAGTTGAAATTTTTTTTTCAAAACTAACCCTTTGTTTTTATTGAATTAATTTTAATCGTAGGAAAAAACCCTGCCTTTTTGAAGAAAAAGAGTACGAAAGGTATTGACGACCCAAAAAAAATGGGATATAGTTTCACCTCTATGTGCTGAAATGTTTTTTGAAATACGAGACAAGTCAGTCCTCTTTAAAAATTAGTCAACCGATAATTGTGGGTACTAAGTGTGAAAGCATCCAGTCTTTCGGGATAGATGTAAATAAATAGTACTCATAGACAGTAAGTAAAAAGATTTGGTTTTATTACCAAGTCAATTTCTTGAATGAGTGCGACGATCCGCAAGGATCACAGGAATTGAACTGAAGAGTTTGATCCTGGCTCAGATTGAACGCTGGCGGCATGCCTTACACATGCAAGTCGAACGGCAGCACGGGTGCTTGCACCTGGTGGCGAGTGGCGAACGGGTGAGTAATACATCGGAACGTACCTTATCGTGGGGGATAACGCAGCGAAAGCTGTGCTAATACCGCATACGCCCTGATGGGGAAAGCGGGGGATCGAAAGACCTCGCGCGATTAGAGCGGCCGATGCCTGATTAGCTTGTTGGTGGGGTAAAAGCCCACCAAGGCAACGATCAGTAGCTGGTCTGAGAGGACGATCAGCCACACTGGGACTGAGACACGGCCCAGACTCCTACGGGAGGCAGCAGTGGGGAATTTTGGACAATGGGGGAAACCCTGATCCAGCAATGCCGCGTGAGTGAAGAAGGCCTTCGGGTTGTAAAGCTCTTTTGTCAGGGAAGAAACACCGGCTCTAACACAGTCCGGGAATGACGGTACCTGAAGAATAAGCACCGGCTAACTACGTGCCAGCAGCCGCGGTAATACGTAGGGTGCGAGCGTTAATCGGAATTACTGGGCGTAAAGCGTGCGCAGGCGGTTATACAAGACAGGCGTGAAATCCCCGGGCTTAACCTGGGAATGGCGCCTGTGACTGTATAGCTAGAGTGTGTCAGAGGGGGGTAGAATTCCACGTGTAGCAGTGAAATGCGTAGATATGTGGAGGAATACCAATGGCGAAGGCAGCCCCCTGGGATAACACTGACGCTCATGCACGAAAGCGTGGGGAGCAAACAGGATTAGATACCCTGGTAGTCCACGCCCTAAACGATGCTGACTAGTTGTTCGGGATTTACATCCTGAGTAACGTAGCTAACGCGTGAAGTCAGCCGCCTGGGGGGTACGGTCGCAAGATTAAAACTCAAAGGAATTGACGGGGACCCGCACAAGCGGTGGATGATGTGGATTAATTCGATGCAACGCGAAAAACCTTACCTACCCTTGACATGTCACTAACGAAGTAGAGATACATTAGGTGCTCGTAAGAGAAAGTGAACACAGGTGCTGCATGGCTGTCGTCAGCTCGTGTCGTGAGATGTTGGGTTAAGTCCCGCAACGAGCGCAACCCTTGTCTTTAGTTGCTACGCAAGAGCACTCTAAAGAGACTGCCGGTGACAAACCGGAGGAAGGTGGGGATGACGTCAAGTCCTCATGGCCCTTATGGGTAGGGCTTCACACGTCATACAATGGTGCATACAGAGGGTTGCCAACCCGCGAGGGGGAGCTAATCTCAGAAAATGCATCGTAGTCCGGATCGTAGTCTGCAACTCGACTACGTGAAGCTGGAATCGCTAGTAATCGCGGATCAGAATGTCGCGGTGAATACGTTCCCGGGTCTTGTACACACCGCCCGTCATACCATGGGAGTGGGTTTTGCCAGAAGCCGTTAGCCTAACCGCAAGGAGGGCGACTGCCACGGCAGGGTTCATGACTGGGGTAAAGTCGTAACAAGGTAGCCGTATCGGAAGGTGCGGCTGGATCACCTCCTTTCTAGAGAAAAGATGCTGGAGCTATAGTGCCCACACTTATCGGTTGACAATAATAGCCACGGGTCTGTAGCTCAGCTGGTTAGAGCACTGTGTTGATAACGCAGGGGTCGTAGGTTCAAATCCTACCAGACCCACCAATCAGTAGTGATATGGTCTTGGTGGACGTTGGGGGATTAGCTCAGCTGGGAGAGCACCTGCTTTGCAAGCAGGGGGTCGTCGGTTCGATCCCGTCATCCTCCACCAACTCTTAAATGTCAAAATTAAGCTTATTAGTTAATTGTTTAGTTTTGCCATTTATGGCTGTTCTTTAAAAATTTGAGTAAGCAAAGTGTCAAATGTTTTTTGAGAGGACATTTGACAATGTAAATAAGGGTAAAGATTGAATCATCAATCAGTAATATCAAACGAGTTTTACAAAGTTCTTAACAAGTACTTACAGTTTGGATTACGGCAAACATGTCAGAAGTAGAAGTAAACCTGTAACAGTTACTAGCAATGGTGCTCGTTATAGGATCAAGTGAATAAGTGCACATGATGGATGCCTTGGCGATTACAGGCGACGAAAGACGTTATAACCTGCGATAAGCCCCGGGGAGCTGGTAAATAAGCTTTGATCCGGGGATTTCTGAATGGGGAAACCCACCACTTTTGTGGTATCCATACCTGAATACATAGGGTATGAGAAGCGAACCTCGTGAACTGAAACATCTAAGTAGCGAGAGGAAAAGACATCAACCGAGATTCCCAAAGTAGTGGCGAGCGAAATGGGAAGAGCCTTCTAGTGATAGGTCAGTAATTAACAGAATGGAATGGAAAGTCCAACAATAAAGGGTGATAGTCCCGTATGTGAAAATTATTGAGTGGTACTAGGCTAGAGACAAGTAGGGCGGGACACGTGAAATCCTGTCTGAATATGGGGGGACCATCCTCCAAGGCTAAATACTCGTGATCGACCGATAGTGAACAAGTACCGTGAGGGAAAGGCGAAAAGAACCCCGGGAGGGGAGTGAAATAGATCCTGAAATTGTGTGCATACAAACAGTAGGAGCCTCGTAAGGGGTGACTGCGTACCTTTTGTATAATGGGTCAGCGACTTACATTCAGTAGCAAGCTTAACCGAATAGGGAAGGCGTAGCGAAAGCGAGTCCGAATAGGGCGCTAGTTGCTGGGTGTAGACCCGAAACCAGTTGATCTATCCATGGCCAGGTTGAAGGTGCGGTAACACGTACTGGAGGACCGAACCCACTAACGTTGAAAAGTTAGGGGATGAGCTGTGGATAGGGGTGAAAGGCTAAACAAAACTGGAAATAGCTGGTTCTTTCCGAAAACTATTTAGGTAGTGCCTCGTGTATCACCGTAGGGGGTATAGCACTGTCATGGTAGTGGGGTCCATTGCGGATTACTGCGCCATAGCAAACTCCGAATACCTACGAGTGCAAGCACGGGAGACAGACATCGGGTGCTAACGTCCGGTGTCAAGAGGGAAACAACCCAGACCGCCAGCTAAGGTCCCTAATATATGCTAAGTGGGAAACGAAGTGGGAAGGCTAAAACAGTCAGGAGGTTGGCTTAGAAGCAGCCATCCTTTAAAGAAAGCGTAATAGCTCACTGATCGAGTCGTCCTGCGCGGAAGATGTAACGGGGCTAAGCATATAACCGAAGCTGCGGATCACGTAAGTGATGGTAGGAGAGCGTTCTGTAAGCCTGTGAAGGTGCCTTGTAAAGGATGCTGGAGGTATCAGAAGTGCGAATGCTGACATGAGTAGCGATAAAGGGGGTGAAAAGCCTCCTCGCCGTAAGCCCAAGGTTTCCTGTTCAACGTTCATCGGAACAGGGTGAGTCGGCCCCTAAGGCGAGGCAGAGATGCGTAGCTGATGGGAACAAGGTTAATATTCCTTGACCATTGTTAGATGCGATGGGGGGACGGATCGCGGAAAGTTGTCCGGGTGTTGGATGTCCTGGTTCTTGCGTTGGAGATGGCTATTAGGTAAATCCGGTAGCGTAATTCAAGGGCGTGAGACGAGCGAATTTATTTGCGAAGCAATTGGAAGTGGTTCCAAGAAAAGCCTCTAAGCTTCAGTCTAACAAGACCGTACCGCAAACCGACACAGGTGGGCGAGATGAGTGTTCTAAGGCGCTTGAGAGAACTCAGGAGAAGGAACTCGGCAAATTTGCACCGTAACTTCGGGATAAGGTGCGCCCTGGTAGTTTTATCCTGAACAAGGTGAGGACGAAAGGGTTGCAATAAAAAGGTGGCTGCGACTGTTTAATAAAAACACAGCGCTCTGCAAACACGAAAGTGGACGTATAGGGTGTGACGCCTGCCCGGTGCTGGAAGATTAAATGATGGGGTGCAAGCTCTTGATTGAAGTCCCAGTAAACGGCGGCCGTAACTATAACGGTCCTAAGGTAGCGAAATTCCTTGTCGGGTAAGTTCCGACCTGCACGAATGGCGTAACGATGGCCACACTGTCTCCTCCTGAGACTCAGCGAAGTTGAAATGTTTGTGATGATGCAATCTACCCGTGGCTAGACGGAAAGACCCCATGAACCTTTACTGTAGCTTTGCATTGGACTTTGAACCGATCTGTGTAGGATAGGTGGGAGGCGTTGATATCAGGATGCTAGTTCTGATGGAGCCATCCTTGAAATACCACCCTGATTTGTTTGAGGTTCTAACCTTGGCCCGTTATCCGGGTCGGGAACAGTGCATGGTAGGCAGTTTGACTGGGGCGGTCTCCTCCCAAAGTGTAACGGAGGAGTACGAAGGTACGCTTGGTACGGTCGGACATCGTACCTAAAGTGCAATGGCAAAAGCGTGCTTAACTGCGAGACCGACAAGTCGAGCAGGTGCGAAAGCAGGTCATAGTGATCCGGTGGTTCTGTATGGAAGGGCCATCGCTCAACGGATAAAAGGTACTCTGGGGATAACAGGCTGATACCGCCCAAGAGTTCATATCGACGGCGGTGTTTGGCACCTCGATGTCGGCTCATCTCATCCTGGGGCTGTAGCCGGTCCCAAGGGTATGGCTGTTCGCCATTTAAAGAGGTACGTGAGCTGGGTTTAAAACGTCGTGAGACAGTTTGGTCCCTATCTGCCATGGGCGTTGGAGATTTGACGGGGGCTGCTCCTAGTACGAGAGGACCGGAGTGGACGTACCGCTGGTGTGCCTGTTGTTTCGCCAGAAGCATCGCAGGGTAGCTATGTACGGAAGAGATAACCGCTGAAAGCATCTAAGCGGGAAACTTGCCTGAAGATGAGATCTCCCGTAGGTTTAACCTACATAAAGGGTCGTTGAAGACCACAACGTTGATAGTTTGGGTGTGGAAGTGCAGTAATGCATTAAGCTAACCGATACTAATTGCCCGTTAGACTTGATCCTATAACCAGCACTATTGTGTTGGATGTTTGCCAGATTTAATCTGCATCCTTAATTACATGCTTACTCAAATAGAGTTGTTGATTTATCAGAAACTCAACCCTCTACGCCCGGTGACCATAGCGAATTGGAACCACTCTTTCCCATCCCGAACAGGACAGTGAAACGATTCTACGCCGATGATAGTGCGGATTACCCGTGTGAAAGTAGGTAACTGCCGGGCACCAATGCGACGCCCAGACCCTTTTAGGTCTGGGCGTTTTTACTTGTGCAAAGCGTTTAGAGTGATTGACAGAAACTCCATTTGGAGTGAGAATGTTGGGTTCGCGGAGGGGTGTCCGAGCGGCTAAAGGAGGCAGACTGTAAATCTGTTGGCTATGCCTACGTAGGTTCGAATCCTACCCCCTCCACCAGATGTGCGGGATTAGTTTAGTGGTAAAACAGCAGATTTCCAATCTTCGGTCAAGAGTTCGATTCTCTTATCCCGCTCCAGAATTTGTTGCATTAGATTTCGCCCATGTGGCTCAGTGGTAGAGCACTCCCTTGGTAAGGGAGAGGTCGGCAGTTCGATTCTGCCCATGGGCACCATGTTTGATTTATTGATTGTGTATTTCGTGTTTGGTTTAAGAGTTAACTAAAGGCAGAAAAAAATGGCAAAAGAAAAGTTCGAGCGGACAAAACCGCACGTAAACGTAGGCACCATCGGTCACGTTGACCACGGTAAAACCACATTGACAGCAGCAATCGCAACCGTGCTTTCTAAAGCATTCGGTGGCGAAGCAAAAGCATACGATCAGATCGATGCTGCTCCAGAAGAAAAAGCACGTGGTATTACGATTAATACAGCGCACGTTGAGTACGAGACAGCGGGTCGTCACTACGCTCACGTTGACTGCCCAGGACATGCTGACTACGTTAAGAACATGATTACTGGTGCCGCTCAGATGGACGGCGCAATTTTAGTTTGCTCCGCAGCTGACGGCCCAATGCCACAAACTCGTGAGCACATCCTCTTGGCACGCCAAGTGGGCGTTCCTTACATCGTGGTGTTCCTCAACAAGTGCGACATGGTTGATGATGCTGAATTGCTCGAGTTAGTTGAAATGGAAGTGCGTGAGCTTCTCTCCAAATACAACTTCCCTGGCGATGACACACCAATCATCCGTGGTTCTGCTAAGTTGGCTTTAGAAGGTGACGAAGGCCCATTGGGTAAAGAGGCCATCATGAAATTGGCTGAAGCATTGGACTCATACATCCCAACTCCAGAACGTGCTGTTGACGGCACGTTCTTGATGCCAGTAGAAGACGTGTTCTCTATCTCCGGTCGCGGTACTGTTGTTACAGGCCGTATCGAGCGCGGCATCATCAAGGTTGGTGAAGAGATCGAAATTATCGGTATCAAACCAACACTCAAGACTACTTGTACTGGTGTTGAAATGTTCCGCAAATTGCTCGACCAAGGTCAAGCAGGCGATAACGTTGGTATCTTGTTACGCGGTACAAAACGTGAAGAAGTTGAGCGCGGCCAAGTATTGGCTAAGCCAGGTTCAATCACCCCACATACTCACTTTACAGCCGAGGTTTACATCTTGGGCAAAGACGAAGGTGGCCGCCATACTCCATTCTTTAACAACTATCGTCCACAGTTCTACTTCCGTACTACGGACGTAACTGGTTCAATCGAGTTGCCAAAAGACAAAGAAATGGTAATGCCTGGGGATAACGTAACCATTACCGTAAAACTCATCGCTCCAATCGCGATGGAAGAAGGTTTACGTTTTGCGATCCGTGAAGGTGGCCGTACTGTTGGCGCCGGAGTGGTTGCAAAGATTTTGGCTTAAGTGTTTTTTTATAAAGGGGTGTAGCTCAATTGGCAGAGCGTTGGTCTCCAAAACCAAAGGTTGGGGGTTCGATGCCCTCCGCCCCTGCCACGATTTGAACTGAAAGCAATATGTCTCATCAAACAGCAAGTCAATCTGAAGAAAAAAGCAGCTGGGTCTCTGGACTCGTTGCTTTAATCGTTGTCGCAGCGTTAGTGCTTTACTACACGCTGGTTGACCAGTCTATGTTGGTGCGTCTCACCGTTTTATTTGGCGGTATTGCTGCTGCGGTTTTGATTGTGGCGATTTCACCAGGTGGACGTCGTTTTATTCATTACGCAAAAGATTCTTGGTATGAAGTAAAAAAGGTTGTTTGGCCGACTCGTAAAGAGACTACCCAAATGACTCTAGTCGTATTTGGCTTTGTTCTGATCATGTCCTTGTTTTTGTGGATTGCAGACAAATTAATTGAATGGCTAGTTTTTTCAGTCTTTTTGGGCTGGAAGTGAGCAAGAAAAAATGATTGATTCTGAAGTAGCCGAAAATTCACAAGCTACCGGCAATATGCGCTGGTACGTTATTCATGCTTATTCCGGAATGGAAAAGAGCGTCAAAAAAGGTCTCGAGGAGCGTATTGCACGTTCTGGCATGCCAGAAAAATTTGGCCGTATTTTGGTTCCTTCCGAAGAGGTTGTAGAAATGAAATCCGGCACAAAGTCTGTGTCTGAGCGTCGTTTCTTCCCGGGATATGTCCTAATTGAGATGGAAATGACCGACGAAAGCTGGCATTTGGTGAAAAATACGCCAAAAGTGACCGGTTTCGTAGGCGGTGTACGTAACCGCCCAAGTCCAATTTCTACAGCAGAAGTCACCAAAATCATGGATCAAATGCAGGCTGGGGTGGATAAACCGAAGCCTAAGACCCTGTTTGAGGTGGGTGAGATGGTTCGCGTTAAAGAAGGTCCGTTTACTGACTTCAACGGCAACGTTGAGGAAGTGAACTACGAGAAGTCAAGATTGCGCGTTTCTGTTACAATTTTTGGCCGCAGTACCCCAGTTGAGTTGGGGTTCGGCCAGGTAGAAAAGATGTAAAAAACAAGGACTTAGTCAAGTTTTGCAGTGCAGCAGTAAAAGTAGTTTTAGATGGTTATTTAGATTTTGTATTTACCAGAGGAGCGGAGCTAGAAAGCCAAAAAATAGCGAAGCGTTAACTCAACGGCGGTCTTTCCTAATGAGGTTGGTCGCGCTTTAAGGAGCAACACATGGCAAAGAAGATTATTGGCTTTATTAAGCTTCAGATCCCTGCAGGCAAAGCAAATCCATCACCACCCGTAGGTCCAGCATTGGGTCAACGCGGCCTTAACATTATGGAATTCTGTAAGGCGTTTAATGCTCAAACTCAGAGCATGGAATCTGGCCTGCCAATTCCAGTCGTGATTACAGCGTTCGCTGATCAGAGCTTCACATTCATCATGAAGACTCCTCCAGCAACCATCATGCTTAAGAAGGCTGCGAAGATCGAAAAAGGATCGCCACGTCCTCATACCGACAAGGTAGGAAAAATTACTCGTGCTCAAGCGGAAGAAATTGCTAAAGCAAAAATGCCAGATTTGACAGCGGCCGAAATGGATGCGGCTGTTAGAACTATCGCTGGCAGCGCCCGTTCCATGGGCATCACTGTGGAAGGAATCTAATCATGCCTAAATTATCTAAGCGCGTAAAAGCAATTCAATCTAAAGTTGATCGCAATAAGTTTTACCCATTAGAAGATGCATTGAACCTCGTTAAAGAGTGTGCAACTGCCAAGTTCGATGAGTCTATCGATGTTGCTGTTCAGTTGGGTATTGATGCTAAGAAATCTGACCAAGTTGTGCGCGGCGCGGTAGTGCTCCCAGCTGGTACTGGTAAGTATGTTCGTGTTGCTGTTTTTTCTCAAGGCGAGAAGGCTGAACAAGCTAAAGCTGCTGGCGCAGAAATTGTTGGCATGGAAGAGCTTGCCGAACAAATCAAGAGCGGCAAAATTGATTTCGATATTTTGATCGCATCCCCAGACACAATGAAAATTGTTGGTACTTTAGGTCAAGTATTGGGCCCACGTGGTTTGATGCCAAATCCAAAAGTGGGAACAGTGACTCCTGACGTTGCTACTGCAGTTAAAAATGCAAAAGCAGGTCAAGTTCAGTTCCGTTCGGACAAAGCCGGTATCGTGCACGCAAGCATTGGCCGTCGTTCATTCGAGCCAGCTGCATTGAAATCCAACTTGCTCGCATTGCTTGAGGCTTTGAATAAAGTAAAACCTCCTGCATCTAAGGGCGTTTATTTAAAGAAGGTTGCCGTAAGCAGCACCATGGGTGCAGGCGTACGCGTAGACCAAGCATGGTTACAGGTAGCAGCTTAATAACCGGTAACAAAAAAGAACTTTGGGTCGACTCTCACTCTTTGATTAAGAGTCGAACATCAAAGACCGTTGGTGGATTGGTTTGCTTGCTCAGAAATTAATTCTTAATCGTTACGAAAGTAATAGCCAGCGCAGATGGCGACCCTGAAAAGATTTTCACAAGAGTCTTTGTGAACAAATGATCAGACGCTGGTGTGTAACCCCAACTGGAAACAGTTGGTTTTTATGGAGTTAAACCGTGCCTTTGAATGTACAAGACAAAAAAGCGATTGTTGCTGATGTCCGCGCTCAATTGGCTGGAGCCCAAACTGTCGTGCTCGCTGAATACCGTGGTATTTCAGTAGCGCAGTTGACAAAGCTACGTGCTAGCGCACGTGACCAAGGTGTATATCTGCGCGTTTTGAAGAACACATTGGCACGCCGTGCTGCACAAGGCACACGGTTTGAGCCTCTTGCTGATTCGATGGTTGGCCCCTTGATCTATGGCATTTCTGCAGATCCAATTGCGTCGGCAAAAGTATTGCAGGCCTGTGCCAAGACTCAAGATCAGCTGGTCATTAAAGCTGGCTTATATAACGGCAAGTTGTTAGACGTTGCAGGCGTAAAAGCCCTGGCAACAATTCCAAGCCGCGAAGAGTTGTTATCTCAGTTGTTGGGCGTGATGTTGGCCCCAGTTTCTGCGATGGCTCGCGTATTGGGCGCAGTAGCAGCACAAAAGGCGGCTGGAGCACCTGCTCCGTTAGCGGCACCTGTAGAAGCAGCAGCCACAGCAGCAGTAGTCGCTGAAGCCGTTCCTGAAGCAGCCGCTGAGTCTGCAGCCGTAGCCCCAGAAGCTGGCACAGAAGCAAACGAAACCCCTGCCGCTGAATAAGCGACAGATTAACTATTTAAGGATTAGGAGCTAACAATGGCGATTACTAAAGAAGAAATCATTGAAGCAGTAGGTAGCATGTCCGTTATGGATTTGAACGATTTGGTTAAAGCGTTCGAAGAGAAGTTTGGTGTTTCAGCTGCAGCGATGGCTGTTGCTGGTCCTGCAGGCGGCGGTGATGCTGCTGGCGGTGGCGAAGAACAAACTGAATTCACTGTAAATCTCGTTGAAGCTGGCGCAAATAAAGTTTCAGTAATTAAAGCGGTTCGTGAGATTACTGGCCTTGGTTTGAAAGAAGCAAAAGATTTGGTTGACGGTGCACCGAAGTCAATCAAAGAAGGGGTTGACAAGAAAACTGCTGAAGAAGCCAAGAAGAAGCTTGAAGAAGCTGGCGCTAAAGCAGAACTCAAGTAATACGCACAATGCTAGCGCCTCTCACAAAGGGGCGTTAGCCATGTTGGGTTTGCCTTCTGATACGACTGCAGAATGCAAGTTTGGTCGGACACTGAATCGAAACGATTTAGTGTTGTCCGCCAGTGATTGGTAGTGGCCAATCGCCAAATCTTTGTACAGTCGCTGAATTCGGAGATGAAATGAACTATAGCTTCACCGAACGTAAGCGAGTCCGTAAAAGCTTTGCTAAGCGAGTAAACAACCACCAGGTTCCGTACCTGATCGCAACGCAGCTGGAATTCTACGCTAAATTTTTACAGGCTGATAAGCCGGCAATGTCTCGTCTTACTGAGGGACTTCAAGCCGCCTTTACATCAGCATTCCCAATTGTGTCTAACAACGGCTATGCACGTATGGAATACGTGTCTTACCAGTTATCACAACCACCATTTGACGTAAAAGAATGTCAGCAACGTGGTTACACATACCACTCTGCCTTACGCGCCAAAGTTCGCTTGATTATTTATGATCGCGAAGCGCCTACGAAGGTTAAAGAGGTAAAAGAGAGTGAAGTCTACATGGGTGAAATTCCACTCATGACAGAAAACGGCTCGTTTGTGATCAACGGTACTGAGCGCGTGATCGTTTCTCAGTTGCACCGTTCCCCAGGCGTGTTCTTCGAGCACGATAAGGGCAAGACACATAGCTCAGGTAAGTTGCTGTTCTCAGCACGCATCATTCCTTACCGTGGTTCATGGCTCGATTTCGAGTTTGATCCAAAAGATATTCTCTATTTCCGCGTTGACCGTCGTCGTAAGATGCCTGTCACCATTTTGCTTAAGGCAATTGGTTTAAACAACGAACAGATTCTGGCGAACTTCTTTAACTTTGACCATTTCTCATTGACTGCTAATGGCGGTTCAATGGAATTTGTGCCAGAGCGTTTGCGTGGTCAGTTGGCTAGCTTTGATGTGCTCGACAAGAATGACGTTGTAGTCATTCAAAAAGACAAGCGTATCAATGCAAAGCATATCTGCGAACTCGAAGCTGCAAAAACAAAAACAATCGCTGTACCAGATGACTATTTAATTGGTCGTGTAGTTGCGCGCAATATTGTCGATCCAGACTCTGGTGAAATCTTGGCGTACGCTAACGATGAAATCACTGAAGAGTTGTTGGCGACATTGCGCGATGCAGGTATCAAGCAATTAGAAACCATCTACACCAATGATTTGGATTCTGGCGCGTACATTTCTCAGACATTGCGTACTGACGAAACTGCGGACCAAATGGCTGCTCGTATCGCCATCTACCGCATGATGCGTCCTGGTGAGCCTCCAACGGAAGATGCTGTTGAGGCTTTGTTCCAACGCTTGTTCTATAGCGAAGATACATACGATTTGTCACGCGTTGGCCGCATGAAGGTCAACAGCCGTTTGAACCGTCCAGAAATGGAAGGTCCAATGGTTCTGTCAAACGAAGATATTCTCGACACCATTAAGTCCCTCGTAGATTTGCGTGACGGCAAAGGCGAAGTAGACGATATCGATCACTTAGGTAATCGTCGTGTACGTTGCGTTGGTGAGTTGGCTGAAAACCAATTCCGTGCTGGTTTATCACGTGTTGGGCGTGCGGTTAAAGAACGTCTCGGCCAAGCCGAAACAGAAAACCTCATGCCGCATGACTTGATTAACAGCAAGCCAATCTCTTCTGCTATTCGTGAGTTCTTCGGTTCGTCACAGTTGTCCCAGTTTATGGACCAAACCAACCCACTCTCAGAGATCACGCATAAGCGTCGTATTTCTGCATTGGGACCTGGTGGTTTGACCCGCGAGCGCGCAGGTTTCGAAGTGCGCGACGTGCATCCAACCCACTACGGACGTGTTTGCCCAATCGAAACTCCAGAAGGGCCAAACATTGGTTTGATCAACTCACTCGCGTTATTTGCGCGTTTGAATGAACATGGCTTCCTTGAGACTCCATACCGTAAGGTTTCCAATAGCAAGGTAAGCGATGAAGTGGTTTACCTCTCTGCGATTGAAGAAGCAAAGTATGTGATTGCTCAGGCAAACGCAACAATCGACACAAGCGGTAAGTTAGCTGACGAATTGGTTTCCGCTCGTCAAGCTGGTGAAATCATGATGGTTAGCCCAGAGCGCATCGATTTCATCGACGTTGCTCCTAGCCAGATCGTTTCTGCTGCTGCTTCACTCGTTCCATTCTTAGAGCACGATGATGCGAACCGTGCGTTGATGGGTGCGAACATGCAGCGTCAAGCAGTTCCTTGCTTGCGCCCAGATAAGCCATTAGTTGGTACAGGTTTAGAGCGTATTGTTGCGGTTGACTCCGGCACTATTGTATTAGCAGCGCGTGGCGGTATCGTTGATTACGTTGATGCGAATCGTGTTGTGATTCGTGTGAATGATGATGAAACTGCGGCTGGTGAAGTTGGGGTGGATATTTACAACCTCATCAAGTACACCCGTTCAAATCAAAACACCAACATCAACCAACGTCCAATCGTGAAAGTTGGCGATCGCGTAGCCCGCGGCGACGTAGTGGCTGACGGCGCATCTACCGATTTGGGTGAATTGGCATTGGGTCAAAACATGACTGTGGCATTTATGCCATGGAACGGTTACAACTTCGAAGATTCCATTTTGATCTCTGAGAAGGTTGTTGCTGACGACCGCTACACCTCTATTCATATTGAAGAGTTGTCAGTAGTTGCGCGTGATACCAAGCTTGGTGCAGAAGAAATTACTCGCGACATTTCTAACTTGGCGGAGTCACAACTCTCCCGTTTGGATGAGAGCGGTATTGTGTACATCGGTGCTGAAGTTGAAGCTGGCGACGTATTGGTTGGCAAGGTAACTCCAAAGGGCGAGACTACTCTCACTCCTGAAGAGAAACTCCTTCGTGCGATCTTCGGTGAAAAAGCATCTGACGTTAAAGATACTTCTTTGCGCGTTCCATCAGGAATGATTGGTACCGTTATCGATGTTCAAGTCTTTACGCGTGAAGGTATTGAGCGCGATGCACGTGCACAGTCAACCATTCAAGAAGAATTACAGCGCTATCGTTTGGATTTGAATGACCAGTTACGTATTGTTGAAGGCGATGCCTTCATGCGTTTAGAAAAACTGTTGATTGGCAAAGTTGCCAACGGCGGCCCTAAGAAATTAGCTAAAGACACCAAGATCGACAAGGAATACCTTGCTGATTTGGATAAATACCATTGGTTTGATGTTCGTCCAGCAGATGATGAAGTTGCCTCACAAGTTGAAGCAATCAAATCTTCTATCGAAGCGAAACGCAAACAGTTTGATGAGGCTTTTGAAGAGAAGCGCACCAAACTTACCCAGGGCGATGATTTACAGCCTGGCGTAACGAAGATGGTTAAGGTGTACTTGGCAGTTAAGCGTCGCTTACAGCCTGGTGACAAGATGGCCGGTCGTCACGGTAACAAGGGTGTGGTTTCTAAAATCGCTCCAGCGGAAGACATGCCATTTATGGCTGACGGACGCCCTGTTGACATCGTCTTGAACCCATTGGGTGTTCCTTCCCGTATGAACGTTGGTCAGATCTTGGAAACCCACCTAGGTTGGGCAGCTCAAGGTATTGGTAAGCGTATCGACGAGATGGTTCGTCAACAAGCTAAACAAGCTGAGTTACGTAAGTTCCTCAAGCAGCTTTACAACGAAACAGGCCGCATTGAAGACATCGACAACTTCACTGATGAGCAAATCACAGTGTTGGCTGAGAACCTCCGCCAAGGCTTGCCATTTGCAACCCCAGTGTTTGACGGTGCTACAGAAGCCGAAATCGGACGCATGCTCGAGTTGGCTTATCCAGAAGAAGTAGCTACTTCTTTGAAGATGACCCCTTCACGTCAGCAAATGATTTTGTGCGACGGTCGTACTGGCGATCAATTCGAGCGTCCAGTCACTGTTGGCGTAATGCACGTCTTGAAACTCCACCATTTGGTCGACGACAAGATGCATACTCGTTCAACTGGACCTTACTCTTTAGTAACGCAACAACCATTGGGCGGTAAAGCCCAGTTCGGTGGTCAGCGCTTTGGTGAGATGGAAGTCTGGGCCCTCGAAGCATACGGTGCTTCATATGTCTTGCAGGAAATGCTGACAGTGAAGTCCGATGACGTCGCAGGCCGTACCAAGGTTTACGAAAACATCGTCAAGGGCGAGCACACGATTGATGCTGGCATGCCCGAATCCTTCAACGTGCTGGTAAAAGAAATCCGTTCGTTGGGTATTGACATTGACATGGAGCGCAACTGATATGAAAGCATTGCTCGATTTATTTAAGCAAACGCAGGGTGATGAGCAGTTTGATGTAATCAAGATTGGTCTTGCATCCCCTGAGAAAATTCGCTCATGGTCTTTTGGTGAAGTGCGCAAACCAGAAACCATCAACTACCGGACTTTTAAGCCCGAGCGTGATGGTTTGTTTTGCGCCAAGATTTTTGGACCAACCAAAGATTACGAGTGCTTATGCGGTAAGTACAAGCGCTTAAAGTTCCGTGGCGTTATCTGCGAGAAGTGCGGCGTTGAAGTTACTCTCGCTAAGGTACGTCGTGAGCGCATGGGCCACATTGAGTTGGCAGCCCCTGTAGCGCACATCTGGTTCTTGAAATCATTGCCATCCCGTTTGGGTATGGTTCTCGATATGACATTGCGTGATATCGAGCGCGTTCTCTACTTTGAAGCATATGTCCTGGTTGATCCTGGCATGACTCCTGAAGGCGCGATGAAGCGCGGTCAAATCATGTCTGAAGATGAATACATTGCTAAGACTGAAGAGTATGGTGATGGTGCGTTTACCGCCATCATGGGCGCTGAAGGAATTCGTGATCTCTTGCGTTCGATTGATATCGATCGTGAAGTAGAGACTATTCGTGCTGACTTGAAAGCCACTGGTAGCGATGCCAAGATCAAGAAATACGCTAAGCGCTTAAAAGTGCTCGAAGCGTTCCAGACTTCAGGTATCAAGCCTGACTGGATGATCATGGAAGTATTGCCAGTATTGCCACCAGAATTGCGCCCATTGGTGCCATTGGATGGCGGTCGCTTTGCTACCTCTGATTTGAATGATCTCTACCGTCGTGTGATCAACCGTAACAACCGTTTGAAGCGTTTGTTAGAGTTGCGTGCACCAGAGATCATCGTTCGCAACGAAAAACGCATGTTGCAAGAAGCCGTTGACTCATTGCTCGACAACGGTCGTCGCGGTAAGGCTATGACTGGCGCTAATAAGCGTCCTCTCAAGTCCTTGGCCGAGATGATTAAAGGCAAGAGCGGTCGTTTCCGTCAAAACTTGTTGGGTAAACGCGTTGACTACTCTGGTCGTTCAGTCATCGTGGTTGGCCCTACATTGAAATTGCATCAGTGCGGCTTACCAAAATTGATGACCTTGGAATTGTTCAAGCCATTCATTTTCAACAAGCTTGAGACTTTGGGAATTGCAACCACGATTAAGGCTGCGAAGAAAGAAGTTGAAAGTCAGACTCCAATCGTTTGGGACATTCTCGAAGAAGTGATTCGTGAACATCCAATCATGTTGAACCGTGCGCCTACATTGCACCGTCTCGGCATCCAGGCTTTCGAGCCAATGCTGATTGAAGGTAAAGCAATCCAATTGCATCCATTAGTCTGCGCGGCATTTAACGCTGACTTTGATGGCGACCAAATGGCGGTTCACGTTCCTTTGTCGCTCGAAGCGCAAATGGAAGCGCGTACATTGATGTTAGCTTCGAACAACGTGTTGTTCCCTGCCAACGGCGAACCATCCATCGTTCCTTCACAGGACGTGGTGTTGGGTCTGTACTACGCTACACGTGACAAGATCAACGGTAAAGGCGAAGGCATGGTTTTCGCCAACATTACTGAAGTAGTGCGTGCATATGAAGCAGGTCAAGTTGAATTAGCTTCTCGTGTTGCTGTGCGTATTACTGAGCATGAGATCGTTGACAAAAAAGCAGAAGGCGATGCGCGTTTTGCTGAGAAGACCAAGATCTATCAAACTTCAGTTGGCCGTGCAATCTTGTCTGAGATTTTGCCTAAAGGCATGTCTTTCGAGGAAATTAACAAGCCTTTGAAGAAAAAAGAAATCTCACGCTTGATCAACACATCATTCCGTAAGTGCGGTTTGCGTGAAACAGTGATTTTTGCTGACCGTCTCTTGCAGTCTGGTTTCCGTTTGGCAACCAATGCCGGTATCTCTGTTGCGATTGACGATATGTTGATTCCAACTTCTAAGGACCGCATCATTACTGAGGCTTCTTCCAAGGTTAAAGAGTATGACAAGCAGTTCATGTCAGGTCTCGTAACCAATCAAGAACGTTATAACAACGTGGTTGATATTTGGGGTGCCGCAGGCGACCAAGTTGGCAAGGCCATGATGGATGAGTTGTCACACGTTGATGTGCTTGATCGTAACGGCAAATCTGTGCGTCAAGAATCTTTTAACTCCATCTATATGATGGCGGATTCTGGGGCGCGTGGATCTGCAGCGCAGATTCGTCAGTTGGCTGGTATGCGTGGTTTGATGGCTAAGCCTGATGGCTCCATTATTGAAACCCCAATTACTGCGAACTTCCGCGAAGGTTTGAACGTGTTGCAGTACTTCATTTCAACTCACGGTGCTCGTAAAGGTCTGGCCGATACAGCGTTGAAGACAGCAAACTCTGGTTACTTGACTCGTCGTTTGTGCGACGTTACTCAAGATCTCGTGGTGATCGAAGAAGATTGCGGCGCGACTACTGGCGTAACTATGAAGGCGCTTGTTGAAGGCGGCGAAATTATCGAAGCATTGCGCGATCGTATTTTGGGTCGTGTGTGCATCGGTGACATCGTGCGCCCTGATACACAAGAAGTTATCGTTCCTAACGACACATTGCTCGACGAAGATCATGTTGATCAAATCGTGGCATTGGGTATCGATGAGGTTAAAGTTCGCACAGTATTGTCTTGCTTAACCCGCTTTGGCTTATGCGCTAAGTGCTACGGACGTGATCTAGGTCGCGGTGGTTTGGTAAACGTTGGTGAGGCAGTGGGTGTTATCGCTGCTCAATCCATCGGTGAGCCAGGGACACAGTTGACTATGCGTACTTTCCACATCGGTGGTGCAGCGTCACGTGCTTTGGTTGCAAGCAATATTGAAGCCAAATCGAATGGTGCTTTGAAGTTCTCCGGCACGATGCGTGTTGTGAAGAACGCGAAGGGTGAGCAAATCGTGATTTCACGTTCTGGCGAAGCCTTGATCGTTGACGAAAATGGTCGTGAGCGCGAGCGTCATAAAGTGCCTTACGGCGCAACTCTTTTATTAAAAGAAGATGCGGCTGTTAAGGCTGGTGCAAGCTTGGCAACATGGGATTCATTAACACGCCCGATTATTTCTGAGTACGCTGGTATCGCTCGCTTCGATAACGTTGAAGAAGGCGTAACCGTTGCTAAGCAGGTTGACGAAGTTACTGGTCTTTCCACCTTGGTGGTCATTGACGGTAAGCGCCGCTCTGCAGCAAGCAAAGGCGTTCGCCCAGTGATCAACTTGATTGATGACAAGGGTAACGATGTCATGATCGCTGGCACTGATCACCCAGTAAATATTGGCCTCCAAGTGGGCGCTTTGATTACCGTTAAGGATGGTCAGAAGGTCGAAGTTGGTGAAGTGTTGGCACGTATTCCAATTGAATCGCAGAAGACTCGCGACATTACCGGTGGTTTGCCACGTGTTGCAGAATTGTTCGAGGCACGTTCACCAAAAGATGCGGCTGTATTGGCGAAAGTAACTGGAACAGTTTCCTTCGGTAAAGAAACCAAAGGTAAACAGCGTTTGGTTATTACCGATATGGATGGTGAAGCCAATGAATTCTTGATTCCTAAAGAGAAGCAAGTTCTCGTTCATGATGGTCAAGTTGTGAACAAGGGCGAGATGATTGTGGAAGGCCCTGCTGATCTACATGACATCTTGACTCTCAAAGGTATCGAAGAGTTGGCAATCTACATCGTTGATGAAGTTCAAGACGTTTATCGTCTCCAGGGTGTGAAGATCAATGACAAGCACATTGAAGTCATCGTGCGTCAGATGCTGCGTCGTGTTCAGGTAACGGATCCAGGCGATACATCCTTCATCACTGGTGAGCAAGTTGAGCGTTCTAAGTTATATGACGCTAACGATGCTGTGATCGCCCAAGGTAAGCACCCAGCGCAGTTCGACAACGTATTGCTCGGTATTACCAAGGCATCTTTGTCGACCGACAGCTTCATTTCAGCGGCTTCTTTCCAAGAAACCACGCGTGTATTGACCGAAGCCGCAATTATGGGCAAGACCGATACACTCCGTGGCCTCAAGGAAAACGTCATTATTGGTCGTCTGATCCCTGCTGGTACTGGCTTGTCATACCGCCGTGCACGCAAGGTCAGAGAGCAATTCGAGCGTGATCGCGCTCAAATGATTGCCGCCGAAGAGGAAGCAATGGCCAATATGCCTGTAGACATTGAGGCTGAAGTCGTTGCTCCTGCTGGGGAGGCTGATCCGAGCTAATTTGGTAATTCTGGCCAGAAGTAGCCAGTTTTTTCCTTCGAGGTTGACGGAAAAGGCTGGCCAAGCTAGAATGCTAAGTTCTACTGATTCAGAAGGGGGGTCTTTTTGACCTAGAAATTCTCTAAGTCATTGATTTTCTTGAAGAAAGCAACAAAGAAGTACTAACCGAGCTATTTTATGCCAACAATTAATCAATTATTACGCAAGCCAAGAACAAGGCTTACCGTTAAAAGCAAGAGCCCTGCGTTGCAAAACAGCCCGCAGCGCCATGGTGTATGTACACGTGTGTACACAACCACTCCTAAAAAGCCTAACTCTGCGCTCCGTAAAGTAGCCAAAGTTCGCTTAACCAATGGTTTTGAAGTGATTTCATACATTGGTGGTGAAGGACATAACCTCCAGGAACACTCAGTAGTTTTGATCCGCGGCGGTCGTGTAAAGGATTTGCCAGGTGTGCGTTATCACATCGTTCGCGGTTCTTTGGACTTACAGGGCGTTAAAGATCGTAAGCAAGCCCGTTCTAAATACGGTGCTAAGCGCGCCAAGAAAGCTGCTTAATTTTTTAAAGAATTAAGCAGTAGTAGTGTCGCAGTAAGTAATTTGTGTAGCAAGTCATTGTTTGTTAGACTTACAAGACAAGTAAGTGGTTGTTCCGTCTAGGAATCTTTCTTGGATAGTAGAACAACTGGAGTGGATGGTTCATGTGAATCATCCCCAACTGAACTATAAGGGAGTAATGATGCCACGTCGTCGTGAAGTTCGCAAGCGGGAAATTTTGCCGGATCCAAAATTCGGTAATGTAGAAGTAGCTAAATTCATGAACGTCCTCATGTTGGACGGCAAGAAATCGGTTGCAGAGCGTATCGTTTACGGTGCCTTTGATCACATCAAGCAAAAAGCAAACAAAGAACCACTCGAAATTTTTTCAACAGCCATGGGCAACGTCAAGCCAATGGTTGAGGTAAAGAGCCGTCGTGTTGGTGGCGCCAACTATCAAGTTCCTGTTGAAGTTCGTCCATCACGTCGTTCCGCTTTGGCAATGCGCTGGTTGCGCGAAGCCGCTAAGAAGCGTGGCGAAAAATCGATGGCTCAACGTTTGGCTAACGAATTATTAGAGGCTGCTGAAGGTCGTGGCGGCGCAATGAAGAAGCGTGAAGAAGTTCACCGTATGGCAGAAGCTAACAAAGCTTTCTCACATTTCCGCGTCTAATCGAATAGTCAAGAAAAGGCATAAACAGTGGCACGTAAAACCCCCATCGATAAATACCGCAATATTGGTATTTCTGCGCATATTGACGCAGGTAAGACAACAACTACAGAACGCGTTTTGTTCTACACCGGTGTTAATCACAAAATTGGTGAAGTGCATGACGGTGCAGCGACCATGGACTGGATGGAGCAAGAGCAAGAGCGTGGTATCACGATTACTTCTGCTGCTACCACCACGTTCTGGAAGGGCATGGCTGGTAATTTCCTAGAACATCGCATCAATATTATTGATACCCCAGGACACGTAGATTTCACTATTGAAGTTGAGCGTTCAATGCGCGTTTTGGATGGCGCTTGCATGGTTTACTGCGCGGTGGGTGGTGTACAGCCACAATCTGAAACTGTTTGGCGTCAAGCGAATAAGTATCAAGTTCCACGTTTGGCATTCGTTAACAAGATGGACCGTACAGGCGCGAACTTCTTTAAGGTCTATGACCAAATGAGAACTCGTCTCAAGGCAAACCCAATTTTGATTCAAATTCCTATCGGCGCAGAAGAGAATTTCAAAGGCGTTATCGACTTGGTAAAAATGAAGGCCATCATTTGGGATGAGGCTTCACAAGGAACTAAGTTCACCTACGAAGAGATCCCTGCTGAATTGCAAGCTTCCGCTGAAGAGTGGCGCGAGAAGATGCTCGAGGCTGCTGCGGAGAGTTCAGAAGAATTGATGGAAAAATATCTCGGCGGTAAAGGCTTGACCGAAGAAGAAATCAAAAAAGCATTGCGTCAACGTACGATCGCTAATGAAATCGTTCCAATGTTGTGCGGAACCGCGTTTAAAAACAAAGGCGTTCAGGCGATGTTGGACGCTGTAGTTGAATTGTTGCCATCTCCATTGGACGTTCCACCAGTTCCATGCGAAGAAGAAGACGGCACACCTACAACACGTAAAGCTTCTGATGATGAGAAATTCTCAGCATTGGCATTTAAGATCATGACTGACCCATTCGTTGGCCAGCTCATCTTCTTCCGTGTTTATTCAGGTGTGATGAAGTCTGGCGACACTATCTACAACCCAATTAAGGGTAAGAAAGAGCGTGTTGGCCGTTTGTTGCAAATGCATGCGAACGAACGTGAAGAAATTAAAGAAGTATTTGCAGGTGATATTGCTGCTGCTGTTGGTCTGAAAGACGCGACAACTGGCGAAACATTGTGTGATCCAGATAGCATCGTGATTTTGGAGCGCATGGTGTTCCCAGAGCCAGTGATCTCTCAAGCTGTTGAGCCTAAGACAAAAGCTGACCAAGAAAAAATGGGTCTTGCATTGAATCGTTTGGCTCAAGAAGATCCTTCTTTCCGCGTGAAGACTGATGAAGAATCAGGCCAAACTATTATTTCCGGTATGGGCGAGCTCCATTTGGAAATTTTGGTTGACCGTACGAAGCGCGAGTTTGGTGTTGAGGCGACTGTTGGTAAGCCACAAGTTGCCTACCGTGAAACGATTCGTAAGACTTGCGACGAAGTTGAAGGTAAGTTCGTTAAGCAGTCTGGCGGTCGCGGTCAATACGGTCACGTTGTATTGAAGCTTGAGCCACAAGAGCCAGGTAAAGGTTTTGAATTCGTTGACGCTATTAAGGGCGGTGTAGTTCCACGTGAATACATCCCTGCGGTAGAAAAAGGAATTATTGAAACATTGAACTCCGGTATCTTGGCTGGTTATCCAGTGGTTGATATCAAGGCAACCTTGTTCTTCGGTTCATACCATGACGTTGACTCCAATGAAAACGCATTTAAGATGGCGGCTTCAATGGCGTTCAAAGACGGTATGCGTAGAGCGGCTCCAGTGTTGCTCGAGCCAATGATGGCTGTTGAAGTTGAAACACCAGAAGATTTCATGGGTAACGTAATGGGTGACCTGTCATCCCGTCGCGGTATTTTGCAAGGTATGGATGACATTTCAGGCGGCGGCAAGATTGTTCGCGCTGAAGTGCCATTGGCAGAGATGTTTGGTTACTCAACTGGCTTGCGCTCGTTGACCCAAGGGCGTGCTACCTACACCATGGAATTTAAACATTATTCCGAAGCACCGAAGAACGTTGCTGAAGCAGTGATGGCTGCTAAAGCGAAGTAATTGATCCACATTAATTTTTAATATTGACTAGCTAAAGAGAAGGCAGAAAAAAATGGCAAAAGAAAAGTTCGAGCGGACAAAACCGCACGTAAACGTAGGCACCATCGGTCACGTTGACCACGGTAAAACCACATTGACAGCAGCAATCGCAACCGTGCTTTCTAAAGCATTCGGTGGCGAAGCAAAAGCATACGATCAGATCGATGCTGCTCCAGAAGAAAAAGCACGTGGTATTACGATTAATACAGCGCACGTTGAGTACGAGACAGCGGGTCGTCACTACGCTCACGTTGACTGCCCAGGACATGCTGACTACGTTAAGAACATGATTACTGGTGCCGCTCAGATGGACGGCGCAATTTTAGTTTGCTCCGCAGCTGACGGCCCAATGCCACAAACTCGTGAGCACATCCTCTTGGCACGCCAAGTGGGCGTTCCTTACATCGTGGTGTTCCTCAACAAGTGCGACATGGTTGATGATGCTGAATTGCTCGAGTTAGTTGAAATGGAAGTGCGTGAGCTTCTCTCCAAATACAACTTCCCTGGCGATGACACACCAATCATCCGTGGTTCTGCTAAGTTGGCTTTAGAAGGTGACGAAGGCCCATTGGGTAAAGAGGCCATCATGAAATTGGCTGAAGCATTGGACTCATACATCCCAACTCCAGAACGTGCTGTTGACGGCACGTTCTTGATGCCAGTAGAAGACGTGTTCTCTATCTCCGGTCGCGGTACTGTTGTTACAGGCCGTATCGAGCGCGGCATCATCAAGGTTGGTGAAGAGATCGAAATTATCGGTATCAAACCAACACTCAAGACTACTTGTACTGGTGTTGAAATGTTCCGCAAATTGCTCGACCAAGGTCAAGCAGGCGATAACGTTGGTATCTTGTTACGCGGTACAAAACGTGAAGAAGTTGAGCGCGGCCAAGTATTGGCTAAGCCAGGTTCAATCACCCCACATACTCACTTTACAGCCGAGGTTTACATCTTGGGC